>JBARIB010000001.1:0-3295 GCA_049799535.1 Allostellaceae bacterium
GTGATCGAGCGGGTTGCCCGGCATATCGCAGCTGGCGTCCTCGAGTAGTTTGACCGGCAGATCCGTCACCGGCACCGGCACGATCCCGCAACTGTTGCAATGGATGATCGGGATCGGACAGCCCCAATAGCGTTGCCGCGAGACACCCCAGTCGCGCAGACGGTAGATGGTAGTCCGCTCGCCGCGCCGGAGTTTTTCCAGCCGCTCGCCAGCCGCTCTCTTGGCCTCCGCGACCGAGAGCCCATCCAGAAACTCAGAATTGAACACGGTCCCGTCGTCGATATAAGCGGTGTCGCCGATCACAAAGCTTGCGGGATCCCGACCCGGTGGCAGCACGACAGGCAGGACGGGCAGACCATATTTATGGGCGAATTCGAGGTCGCGCTGGTCGTGCGCGGGACAGCCAAAGATCGCGCCAGTCCCATACTCCATCAACACGAAGTTGGCGATGTAGACCGGCACCCGCCGGTTCTCGTCAAATGGATGCACCGCCTTGAGGCCGGTCGGGTAACCGCGTTTCTCGGCGGCCTCGATGACCGCCTCGCTGGTGCCCATGCGATTGCATTCGGCGATGAACGCGGCGAGCGCCGCGTCGTTCTCGGCAAGGCGCAACGCCAGCGGGTGATTTGGCGACAGCGCAACGAAGGACGCGCCGAACAGTGTGTCGGGACGCGTCGTGAATACTTCGACCGACTGATCTTGCCCTGCGATCGGAAAGAACACCCGGGCGCCTTCCGAGCGGCCGATCCAATTCTCCTGCATGAGCCGCACGCGCTCCGGCCAGCGATCAAGCCCGCCGATCGCTTCGAGCAGCTCTTCGGTAAATGCAGTAATGCGCAGGAACCACTGTGACAGAAGCCGCTTTTCGACGATCGCATTTGACCGCCAGCCGCGGCCGTCGATCACCTGCTCGTTCGCCAGAACCGTGTTCTCGACCGGATCCCAATTGACCCAGGATTCCTTGCGGTAGGCAAGCTCGGCCGCAAGGAAGTCGAGAAACATCTTCTGCTCGTGGCGATAATATTCCGGGTGACAGGTCGCGATTTCACGCGACCAATCATAGGCAAAGCCCATCCGTTGCAACTGGGCCCGCATCGTTGCAATGTTGTCGTGAGTCCACGCCGCGGGATGGATCCTCTCCGCGATTGCAGCATTCTCGGCTGGTAGGCCGAACGCGTCCCACCCCATCGGGTGCAGAACATTGAAGCCCTGTGCGCGCCGGTAGCGGGCGACCAGATCGCCCATCGTGTAGTTGCGCACATGCCCGACATGCAATTTGCCGGACGGATACGGGAACATTTCGAGAACATAATATTTCGGGCGGCCGGGCTCGGCGGCGACCTCAAAGAGCTGCTTCTCACGCCAAATGCGCTGCCACTTGGCTTCACTTTCTCGGAAATTGTATCGCGACATGCTCGGGGATCTGGCCACGTTCGTGCCGGCGTGCAAGCCTGTTGTTGCCGGCATTGCTGTTGGAGCGTCCTTAACTTGCAGCGGCTGCCCAGGCCCGCTTCAGCTGACGCGCCCGATTGAGGATCGCGGTTTCGAGGTCGGTCTCGGCTTTCCTTGCGATAGTAGTCTCAGCCCACTGCCCGTCGGCTGAGCGCGCTTGGCGATCGATCGTCACCGCCAGCGAATCGGAGTGCAGCGCCCGCGACAGAATGAAGACGTTCACGCGATAGCGTACATTCGGATTGTCTGGCGGGGAGTACCAGTCAGTGACAATCGAGCCCGTCAACGGGTCTTCCGAGGCATATTTGACGAAATCGAGCGTGTCATGTGCCGCCTGCCACAGAATCGGGCTCACGGTTGGGCCGGTCTTCGGCCCAGGCTCCTTGACCGATCCCTTTTTCGCGAGGCCGAGAACGGTTAGAATGTTTGCTTCGGTATCGATCTCTTCGGGCGGGCTTGGTGCTGCATCCTGCGCATCGGTCATGCCCGGCTGCGCCGCCTGTTGGACGCCGGTCTGCTCAGCCGCCGGATTTGCTGCGCAGGCGGCGAGCATCAGTAAAAAACTTGCGCCAAGCGCGACTGACAGACGGTAATGAAAGGTAGACATCGAGCGATCTTTGCCAGGAATGGAGCTGCTATGGAAGGGATTATCGCAGCCAATCTCAGCACCGTCCGGGAGAGAATCGCAACAGCCGCGCGGGCGAGTGGTAGAGCACCGGAAAGCGTGACGCTCGTGGCGGTAAGCAAGACCCATCCGGCGGCGGTCGTACGCGAAGCGCTGACCGCCGGCCATCGCGTATTCGGCGAGAACCGTGTCCAGGAGGCGCAGGCAAAATATCCGGAGCTGCGCGATGAATTTCCCGATCTCGCCCTGCACTTGATCGGACCATTGCAAACCAACAAGGTGCGTGACGCGCTCGTGACTTTCGACGTAATCGAGAGCGTCGACCGCCCGCGCCTGGCGCACGTCCTTGCCAGGGAAATGGACCATAGCGGACGCCGCCCCCCTTGTTTGATCGAAGTAAACACCGGCGAGGAACCGCAAAAGGCGGGGGTCATGCCAGCAGAGGCCGATCAGTTTATTATCGAGTGGCGAGACCGCCTCGGCCTGCCAATCATGGGGCTGATGTGCGTGCCGCCGATTGACGAAGAGCCGGCGCCGCATTTTGCGCTGTTGCGCGAAATCGCCCGGCGAAACGGGTTCGGGGTCCTGAGCATGGGGATGAGCGCCGATTTCGAGAAGGCGATCAGCTTCGGCGCGACTCACGTTCGGGTCGGCACCGCGGTTTTTGGCGCTCGCGGCCTTGCGCTCTAGTGACGGCGCCTGTCGAAATTAGAGAAAATGGCCGCTGCGGGTTGCCTTGGTGCGCAAATAGCGCTCGTTATGGCCGTTTGACGGGAAGATGTGGGGGACGCGTTCGGCTACTCGGACACCGTAACGTTCGAGCGCGGTCACCTTATCCGGGTTATTGGTCAATAGCCGGACGACACCAAAACCGAGCTGTCTGAGCATTTCCGCCGCCGGGAGGTAAATCCGCTCATCGGCGTCGAAGCCGAGCTGCTCATTGGCGTCCAGTGTATCAAACCCGGCATCCTGCAGCCGATAGGCGCGCAGCTTGTTGACCAAGCCGATGCCGCGTCCCTCTTGCGCAAGGTAAAGCAACACACCGTCACCAGCTCGCGCGATCGCCGCGATCGCGCCGCGCAGCTGCTCGCCGCAATCACATCGCAGGCTCGCGAGAAGATCGCCCGTACAGCACTCCGAATGAAGCCGCACCAACCCCGCAGACGCCGGATCCGGCAAGCCGATCAGGATGGCTAAATGCTCAAGCCCGCCATCGCG
>JBARIB010000002.1:0-1762 GCA_049799535.1 Allostellaceae bacterium
GTCGTGACCCGCGCCGGCGCGGCGATGATCCCGGTGCGCCGCCCGTAGCCGGCCGGCCCGAACAATGCCAGCGGCAGCGTTCCCCGTGATATCGTCAGCAGCCCGTTTCCGGCACCGTGGAAAATCGCGAAGACCGCAGCCGCCGGTCCGCCGATAGCACCGAGCACGGCCGCGCCCACCGGGTGCATCAATAGCGCGAGCCGGGTCGAAACCAGCGGATGCATTCGCTTCAGCACTCCGAACTCGAACAGCCGTGCCGCTACTTGCGCCGGCCCCATCAGTGCCGCCGCCGCGATTGCGGCTGCCGCGCTGGCCCCGGCCATTTCGAGCAGCCTCGGCAGATGCGCCGCCATCGCGCCCGTAACAAACCCGACCGCGCCAAAAACAAAGGCCAGCACCGCCATACCATTTGCGGGCGCCGGGGCAGGCGGTACCGCGGCTGTGTGCCGCGACGGGTGAGCGGATAGCGGGACCAGGAGCCGGTTAATTGGCAAGCACACAAACACATTCAGAGCGGCCCAGGCGAGGCAAGCGCCTCGCCACCCGAAATAATCATTGAGCGCTGCCGAAAGCGGCCATCCGACCGTGCTCGCGAAACCGGCAATGAGCGTGATGCCGGTGATCGGCCCGCGAGCTTCGCGACCATAGAGAGCGGTCAGTGTCGCAAACGCCGCGTCATAGAGGCCAAGAGCCATGCCGACGCCCAAGACTCCCCAGGCAATCGCCATGCCTACCGGACCGCGCACCACCGCCAGCCACACCAACCCCGCCCCGAGCACGAGGTTCGACAACATCAGCACCCCGCGCCCACCGTGGCGGTCAATCGTCCTGCCGATCGCCGGCCCGAGCGCCGCCTGCAAAAGCAGCGAGGCTGAGAAGAAGCCAAAGAACCATGATTTGGAGACGCCAAGTTCCGCAGTAATTGGATCCGCCAAAATAGCCGGCATGTAATAGCTGGAACCCCATGCCAGCGTCTGCGTCGTCCCGATCGCGGCAACGACAAGGACCGAAGGCGCTCCCGGCCGGATCAATCTCGCTCGCCTCCTTTTCTTTAACAACTTGCAGCCCACCGCTGAGGTCAGATTTCCCACCCGGCGCGCGGTGCGATCGAACGGGTGCCGGCTATAATGCTAAGGTCACGGGCGTTTCATTCAGATCGTGCTTGGCCCTTTCAAGCAAGGTCCTCCAATCGCACTCGGTAGATCCGATCGGCGAGCATAATCTCACCATGTTGGCCATCACCGAGATCGCGATGAAAAACTCCGATGCGGTCCCGCCAATGGACCCGGTCCCCGGGATGCCAAAGACGGCCAACGCGGGCTTGAGTAGGTGTCGCGCGGCGAGAGCGGCGTTGACTCGCCCTGCGCGGCTCGCCGGGTGGCAATCGCTGTCTACCGGACATATCACACCTCGTCGCAGTAATACTCTCGAAGGCTCTCGCGAACGCTTGGCCAGGATTCTAGTGTAGCACGCCATCCACGGCCGTCGCATGCTTCGTGGCGTCGGTTTTCCAGCGTTCCTTGAGCACCAGACTCATGAGGGCTGCCGCGGCTCACCAAACTCTACCGGGAGGGAGCTAAGCATGCGCGCGATCCGACTGCTTGATAGACCCATCATTACGCCAGAACTGCATCCAGCCATCGGCCGGAACATTCAGGGCCCATCGGCGATCCGCGTGCCCGATTGGGTCGAGCACCCGCTTGGGGATTACTACCTTTATTTTGCCGATCACAAGGGCCGCTACATTCGCTTGGCCTACGCC
>JBARIB010000003.1:0-3744 GCA_049799535.1 Allostellaceae bacterium
GCAAAGAAGTGCTTGCCGACACTGCGGCTAAGGATCCACTGACCCGCAAGGTCTACGACAGCTACATGACCTTCCTCGCTGGAGTGATGGATTGGGGCGAATTGTCGGAAACCGGCTACCGCGACACTAGGCGGCTGGCATTGGGTTAAAGGGACATTGCAATGACGACACGACGTCGCCTGATGCGGCTGGGAGCGACCGCAGTTGCAGCTGCGGCTGGTTTACCAAGGCCGGCGATCGCTCAGGGCATCAAAGAGCTCAAAATGGTGACGAGCTGGACGAAGGAGCTGCAACCGGGATGGGGAGAAAGCGCCGACCGATTGGCGAAATCGATCGCGGCAATGTCAGATGGGCATATCAAGGTGACGGTTTATCCGGCCGACACACTTGTCCGCGCATTTGAGGTCTTTGATGCTGTCTCGGCCGGAGCTGTGGACATGTATCATGCGGCCGACAACTATTTCGGCTCGAAAGCACCGGCATTGGACTTGTTTTCTGCGGTTCCTTACGGCATGACCGCCGACGAGCTGAACGCGTGGATCCAATTCGGCGGCGGGCAGGCGTTGTATGACGAGGTCGACGCACCCTTCAATATCAAGCCGCTGTTTAGTATGAACACCGGGGTACAGATGGGCGGGTGGTTTACCAAAGAGGTTAACACCGCCGACGACTTCAAGGGGTTACGCTACCGCATGCCGGGGCTAGGCGCCGAGGTCTTGCGTCGCATGGGCGCCACGGTCGTGACGACGCCCGGAGGCGAGATCATGACGGCACTTAAATCCGGCGCCATTGATGCTAGCGAATGGGTCGGTCCGTGGTTGGACATGGAGCTCGGTCTCTCCAACGCTGCGGATTATTATTACTATCCGGGGTTTCATGAGCCGGGCACTCCCGCTACGCTCGGCATCAACAAGGCGCTGTGGGACAGCCTGACCCAGTCTGAGCGCTCGATTATAGAGACGGCTGCAGCTGCCGAGTTGAGCAGATCGCTTGCCAAGTTCAAATGCCGAGAACGTCAAGTCGCTGAAGTTCCTGCGCGCCGACGAGCGGATCAAGATCCTGCGCTTCAACGACGCGCTGATCAAGACATTCGGCAAGCTCAGCAAAGACGTCCTCGCTGACACTGCCGCCAAGGATCCACTGACCCGCAAGGTCTACGACAGCTACATGGCTTTCCTCGCCGGCGTCATGGATTGGGGCGAGCTGTCGGAAACCGGCTACCGCGACACCCGGCGGCTGGCGTTGAGCTAGGGAGGACGAGATGAAGACGCGACGCCGCGCTATGCTGCTGGGGGCGACGGCGGCGGTTGCAGCTGCCGGCCGCTTGCCGGCGCCAGCGATCGCGCAAGGCATCAAAGAACTCAAGCTGGTGACGGATTGGACCCAGAATATGCCGGGGTTCGAGGCCAGCGCGGCGCGACTGGCGCGGTCGATCACCACGATGTCGGAGGAACGGCTTAAGGTTACGGTCTACCCGGCCGGCAGCCTGGTGCGCGCTTTCGAGACATTCGATGCCGTCGGCGCTGGTGTCGCTGACATGTATCACACCGACGAGGCGTACTTCGAGAAGAAGTCTCCGGCCCTGCATTTCTTTGCCACAGTGCCTTACGGCATGACCGCCGACGAGCTGTGCTCGTGGATCCTATTCGGTGGCGGGCAGGCACTGTGGGACGAGGTCGACGCACAGTTCAATATAAAGCCGCTCATGGTTTGCAATACCGGGGTACAGATGGGCGGCTGGTTCACAAAGGAAATCAACGCCCGGATGATTATAAAGGGCTGCGCTACCGGATGGCCGGACCCGGCGCTGAGGTCCTCCGCCGCATGGGCGCCACCGTGGTAATAACACCCGGCGGCGAGATTGTCGGCGCACTCAAATCCGGCGCGATCGATGCCGCCGAGTGGATCGGCCCCTGGATGGACACCGCTCTCGGTCTGGATAAGGCGGTCGACTATTATTATTACCCTGGCTTCCACGAGCCCGGCACCAACCAAACCCTCGGCATCAACAAGACTCTGTGGGACGGGCTGACACCCTCCGAGCGCGCCCTGATCGAAGCCGCGGCGCAGGCCGAAGTCACCCTGTCGCTGGCCCAGTTCAATGCCGAGAACGTCAAATCTCTCAAGCTGCTGCGCGCCGACCCGCGCATCAAGATCCTGCGGTTTAACGACGAGTTGATCAAAGTCTTCGGCAAGCTCAGCACAGAAGTCCTCGCCGACACCGCCGCCAAGGATCCGCTGACCCGCAAGGTCTACGACAGCTACATGGCTTTCCTCGCCGGTGTGATGGATTGGGGCGAGCTGTCGGAAACCGGCTACCGCGATACCCGGCGCTTGGCGCTCGCATAGCGCAGGTTTCACTGGATGCAACAGGTGTCATTGCGAGCGAAGCGAAGCAATCTCCTGCCGGAATTGGATGCGCTCTTGGTCGCGAGATTGCTTCGTCCCTGCGCTCCTCGCAATGACAGCCGAAGTTGGCCCAACAAGCTCCAAGGGGAAACGAGATGAGGAGACGACGGCGCGACGTGCTGCTGGGCGCGACCGCTGTGCTCGCTGCTGGCGGGAGCTTGCCGGCGCCAACGGTCGCGCGAGGCATCAAAGAACTTAAGATGGTTACCAGCTGGCCGAAGGGCTCGCCTGGGCTGCAGACCAGCGCCGAGCGACTGGCGCAATCAATCACCACATTATCGGACGGACGTCTCAAGGTCACTGTCTACTCGGCCGACACCCTTGTTCATACCTTGGAGGTCTTCGATGCGGTGGCTGCCGGTGTCGCCGATATGTATCACTCAAACGAATATTATTTCGATAAAAAGTCGCCCGCGCTGAATTTCTTTGCTGCAGTGCCGTACGGCATGACCGCAGACGAACTGTGCTCGTGGATCCTGTTCGGCGGGGGACAGCAATTGTGGGACGAGGTCGACGCGCAATTCAAGATCAAGCCGTTGATGGCGCGAATTAGCGGTGTGCAGATGGGCGGCTGGTTCACCAAAGAGGTCAATAGTCCCGCGGACTTCAAAGGCTTACGCTACCGTATGCCGGGTCTCGGCGCCGAGGTGCTGCGCCGCATGGGGGCGACGGTGGTGAGGTTACCGGCGGCGACATCGTTACCGCACTCAAATCGGGTGCAATCGATGGCAGCGAATGGAACGGACCGTGGGCTGACATGAATCTCGGGCTGAATAAGGTGGCCGATTACTACTACTATCCTGGGTTCCACGAGCCCGGTACGAACAGCACGCTGGGGATCAACAAGGAGCTGTGGGATGAGCTGGCAGCCCCCGAGCGCGCCCTGATCGAGGCCGCAGCGCAGGCCGAACTGACCAGGGCGTTGGCCGAGATCAGCGCCGGAAATGTGACGGCGCTCAGGCTATTGCGCGAAGACAAGCGGATCAAGATTTTGCGCTTCAACGACGAACTGATCAGGGAATTCGGTCGGCTCAGCAAGGAGGTCGTCGCTGAAATCGGCGGCAAGGATCCGCTGACCGGCAAGGTTCACGACAGCTACATGGCCTTTCTCGCCGGGGTGATGGATTGGGGCGAATTGTCGGAAACCGGCTACCGCGATACGCGCCGACTCGCGCTGGGCTAATCACGGCGCGATAGCGCGGACCGAGGGGCTCGGTAAAGGATCAAATCGGCGCAGCCGATAGCCGGCGCAGCTCTTCTTTGAGGTGGTCGAAATCGACGGGCTTGGTGATGAACTCGGCGGCGCCGTATTCGCTGGCCCGGCGGCGGCGCTCG
>JBARIB010000004.1:0-2095 GCA_049799535.1 Allostellaceae bacterium
TCAATCTCGTCGAGCACGCTCGCTCGCCGCGTCATGGCGCCCGTGTGCCAATGTTCGAGCTGGCGGCCGGTGGTCAATACCATCGGATATTCCTCGTCGGGCTCCTCGGCCGGCGGGATGATCGCCGACGGCACCAGCTTGGCGCGGCCGCTTGCGGTCGGAAACCCGTCGCCAAAGTCGATCTCGTTGCCGGGCTGGTCCTCGGCGTCGCACGGATAGGTCACCGAACTCTCGCGTTCGAGCCGCTCCCAGGTGATGTTGTCGAGCGACGGCATCGCCAGTTTCATTTCGGCGAAGACGTCGCGCGGGTGGGTGTAGGACCAGTCGAGACCGATGCGGCGGGCGATCTCCTGGATGATCCACCAGTCGAGCCGGGCATTGCCGGGCAAGGGCAGAGCGGTCCGGCCCATCTGCACCTGGCGGTTGGTGTTGGAGACGGTCCCGTCCTTCTCCGGCCAGGCCGAGGCGGGCAATACGACATCGGCGTATTTCGCGGTCTCGGTCAGGAAGATGTCCTGCACGACGAGATGTTCGAGATGGGCGAGCGCCTCGCGCGCGTGCTGGACATCGGGGTCGGACATCGCCGGGTTCTCGCCCATGATGTACATGCCCTTGATCTCGTCTCGATGCACCGCGTCCATGATCTCGACCACGGTCAGCCCGCGCTTGTCGTCCAGCGGGGTGTGCCACAGCGCCTCGAATTTCGCCTGAATCTGCGGGTTCTCGACCGACTGGTAGTCGGGATAGACCATCGGGATCAGCCCCGCATCCGAAGCGCCCTGCACATTGTTCTGGCCGCGCAATGGGTGCAATCCGGTGCCGGGCCGGCCGACCTGCCCAGTGACCATCGCTAGCGCGATCAGGCACCGTGCATTGTCGGTGCCGTGGACGTGCTGCGAGATGCCCATGCCCCAAAAGATTATCGCCCGCTCGGCGCGGGCATAAGCGCGCGCAACCATGCGCAGGGTCGAGGCGTTGATGCCGCAGATGGGCGCCATCTTCTCCGGCGAATAGTCCCGGATGTGCTCGCGCAGCTTCTCGTAATCCTCGGTGTGCGCTTGAATGTATTGCCGGTCGGTCAGGCCTTCCTCGATGATCGTGTGCAAAAGCGCGTTCAGCATCGCCACGTCGCGACCGGGATTGAAACGCAAGGTCGCGGTCGCGTGGCGCACGAGGGTGTGGCCGCGCGGGTCCATCACAAACACTTTGGCGCCGCGCTTTGCCGCCTGTTTGAAGAAGGTCGCGGCGACCGGGTGGTTTTCGGTCGGCCGGGCGCCGATGACGATAATGACGTCGGAATCTTGCGCCGCGGTGAAGGGGGCGGTGACCGCACCGGAGCCGATCCCTTCCATCAAGGCCGCGACCGACGAGGCATGGCACAGCCGCGTACAGTGGTCGACATTGTTGCTGCCGAAGCCGGTGCGCACGAGCTTCTGGAACAGGTAGGCCTCTTCGTTCGAGCCCTTGGCCGAACCGAACCCGGCCAACGCACGCCGCCCGTCACGGTCGCGGATATGCTTAAGGCCCGCGGCGGCGAGGTCGAGCGCCTCGTCCCAACTCGCCTTGCGGAAATGGGTAAAAGGGTTGGCCGGGTCGATATCGGTATCGTGCTTGGAGATGCCGTCCTTGCGGATCAGCGGCTCAGTCAGCCGGTCGGAGTGGTGGGCGTAGTCGAAGCCGAAGCGGCCCTTGACGCAGAGCCGGTTGCGGTTGGCCGGCCCGTCCTTGCCGTCGACCGCGACGATGCGGTCCTCGCGGATCTTGTAGGTTAGCTGACAGCCAACCCCGCAATAGGGGCAGACGCTGTGGACTTCGCGTTCGGGGGCGTTCGTAAAGACGCCGTTTTGGTCGACCAGGGTCGCCGGCATCAGCGCCCCGGTCGGGCAGGCCTGTACGCATTCGCCGCAGGCGACGCAGGTGCTCTTGCCCATCGGATCGTCGAAATCGAAGACGATCTTTTCCTGATGGCCGCGCGCCGCCATGCCGATCACGTCGTTGACCTGGACCTCGCGGCAGGCGCGGACGCACAGCGTGCACTGGATGCACGCATCGAGCTGCACCGCCATCGCCGGATGGCTGCGGTCCGGCGCCGGCG
>JBARIB010000005.1:0-10785 GCA_049799535.1 Allostellaceae bacterium
GACTGCTCCTGATCGAGGGGTGAGCGGATGACGATTTCGGCCGGTTTGGCAATGAGCTGGGAGGATTGGCACAAGCACGACGCCGTGGCTCTTGCCGGGCTCGCGCGCTCCAAGGAGGTGACGCCCAAGGAACTGGCGGCGCAAGCGGCAGAGGGCGTCGCGCGGCTCGAGCAGCAAATCGAGGCGGTGCTCGGACTGTATGACGATGTCCTGGCCGATCCCGATAAGAACGGACCGAATGCGCAGGGCCACCTCTACGGCGTGCCGATGTTTCTGAAGGACCTCGGCTCCGGACTGGCCGGACGCAAACAGGAATCGGGCTCGAGACTGTTCCAGGACTACACCGTCCCGGCCACCGATCCGCTTGTCGAAAATTATCTTCGTGCCGGGCTCGTGCCGATCGGCAGGTCGACGACGCCCGAATTCGGCATGACCTTCGATACGGTGACCGATTACCTCGGCCGGCTCAAGGTGACCCGCAATCCGTGGCAGCTGGAGCGCACCCCGGGCGGCTCCTCGGGCGGCTCGGCGGCGGCCGTCGCCGCCGGCATCGTGCCGATCAGCATGTCTTCCGACGGCGGCGGATCGACCCGCATTCCAGCCGCGTTTTGCGGCTTGGTCGGGCTCAAAGCGACGCGAGGCCGGGTGCCGCGGCCGTTGGCGCAAAGCGAATATATGAGCCGCATCAGCATCGACGGCGTCGTCACGCGGACGGTCCGCGACACCGCCGCCGTTTACGATTATCTGACCGCTGTGCCGAACGGCGGCAGTTTCATGAAGATGATGCCGCCGACCGGCTCCTATCTCGATGCGATCGCGGGCGACCCCGGGCGGCTGCGGATCGGGCTGTCGACCGGCAAATGGGGGCGCGCCACCGCCCCCGATCCCGAAGTGACCGACCGCGTGCGTACCATCGCCAAGCTGCTGGACGGCCTCGGTCACAGTGTCGAGGAGCTTCGCGACGAGGAAATCTGCGATTGGGAGAGCCTGTGGTGGGCCTATCGCGTCAACTGGGTGGGCAGCCGGGCGCAGTTTGCGGCGACCGCCAGAGAGCGCGGCGTCGATCCCGGCCGGCTCGAAGACCATCTCGGCGCAATGGTCTACCGGCATTACCTCGCCGCCGAGCGCTACGACAAATTCGACATCTGGAAGATGATGGCCTGCAACAATACGGTCACGCGCGAATTTGGCCGCATTATGCAGAAATTCGACCTGCTGCTGGTGCCGACGATGGCGATCCGCGTGCCCGAGGCGAATGGGCCTTATTCGCTGTTGCGCGAGGAGGAGCTGGATCCGTGGCTCGATCGCCTGTGCGAGGCCTGCCGCTACACGATGCCGGCCAACGAAACCGGCCTGCCGGGCGTCTCATTGCCGGCCGGATTCGATCGGGACGGATTGCCGATCGGCGTTCAGCTCTATGGCAATTTCTGCCGCGAGGATCTGCTGCTACAGGTCGCCGCGCAGATCGAACGGGCGCGGCCGGATTGGTTCGGCGCGGTGCCGCCGGTGCATGTCGCGCGATCGGGCTGAGCGACGGCCACGCAACGGTCCGGCGGACGGCATAAAAGTTTTGACCCGGCCGGCGGGGCTGGGCCAATCTGAGAGGCCGCTGGCGATCGCGGGCGGAACCAAGAACTACACAGCGGACCCCCGATGGACCTTCCTGCCAGCGTCGCCGCTCTCGGAGAACAACTCCGCGAAGATGGCGAGATCGCGCCCGATGCAACGCTGTTTTGCGATGCGGACGTATTCGCGGCCGAACGCCAGCGGATTTTTCCCAGGCCCCTTATGGCGGTCGACCACGAAACGCGACTGGCCAAGGACGGTGATTACTTCCGCTGCGATGCCACGCCGCGTCCGCTGGTCGTGACCCGCGAAAACGGCGGCCGGTTATATGCGCTACGCAATGTCTGCCTGCATGCCGGCTACCCGATTTGCGAGGCGCAGGAAGGCACGGCCGAGCGCTTGGTCTGCCTTTACCATGGGTGGGAGTACACGCTCGACGGCAGATTGGTCGAGCCGGAGCTTTCGTCTCGCATCGACCCGGCGCGGCTTCGGCTCGCGAGCTACCCGGTATGGGTTTGCAACGGCCTCATTTTTATCGATCCTTCCGGAGGAACCACATCTGCTACCCAGTTTTCCCTCTCCGTCCCCGCTTGGCTTGCCGACGCGGCAGTGACACGGCGGGCGCGGCACAGCACGACCCGCAATTGGAAGTACCTGCGCCATTTCCTCGGCTCGTCGCGCCTGTTCTTCGACGGCGAGCCAGCCGACTGCATCGAGTTCGGTCCGCTCAGCCTCATGTTCGCACAGCCCCGGCGCGCCGTTCTGCTGCGCCTTGTCCCGCGCTTTGCCGAGCAGACCGAGATCGAGTTGATCGAGATGGTGGCGGAAGAGCCATTCGAGAGCCAAGCGACGGCTTCGGATGCGCTTGCCGACGAATTGGCCGGCGCTGACGGCTCGCTGTGCTGGTTCGATCGCGACCTTGCCGAATGGTACTGGTCGCTTATGCGCCCGCCGCAATAAGGCTTTTACGCCGCAGTCGACTGGCCCATTACCACCCTACTATCGGGCTGGTTCGCTGGCGGCGCGTAGTCGTTCACGGGCGGAGCGCGGGTGGGGCACCCAGGGGCGGTCGCCGCGGCTCTCATTCGTGCTCTCGACGGTGACGCCTTTCTCGTCGAGCCACAAGGCGATGGCGCCGCGGCGCCACGAGTCGATGCGGTCGATGACCGGCATCATCGACCGGCAGCGAAAACCCGCCGGCACTTGGCTGACGATGGCGTCGAGCCCGCCGCATTTTACCGGCAGCCCGGAGGCGCCGGTGACGATCGCGACCGCGCGGTCATGCACAGTGTAGCGGCACAATTCTCCGGTACAATCAAGTCCGCTCTCCGAAGCGCTGCCGCTGACCGGCCACGGTTCCAAAACCTCGCCCACCTCCGCAGCGAAGAACGAACGCACGATCCTTTCGCCTTTGTCGGCGGAGATGAAATAATGGCCATCGGCTGCCCGGGCGGCCAAGAAACGCCCGTTATCGGCGATCACAATCTCGGGCGGCCTTGTCAGCATCATTGTCGCGACGCCGGCGGCAATCGCAGCCAGGCCCCAACGCCGCCACTTGCCCTGCCACAAGCACAGCCAAAGGCCGCCGAGGGAGATCAGCAGCAAGCCCTCGGCCGGTATTCGCGGCATCGTCCAGAGATTGCCCGGCAGACCCGAGACATTCTGCGCCACCCAGATCGTGATATCGATCCCCCAGCCCATCGGCACGAGCGCCAGCCGCTCCAGGCCCACTGGCATCAAGAGGCAGGTCACGACCCCCCAGGGCAATGTCCATATCGCGCTCAACGGTACTGCAATGACATTGGCGAGCGGAGAATAAAGCGCGAGGTGATGGAAGTGGTAGATCGAGAACGGGTAAGTGCCCAACGTCGCGACCACTGTCGTGACCGCGATGCCACCGCAGTAGCCCAGCAGCTTTCCGAACAGAGAGCGGCTGTGCAAGAGCCGGCCAAGCCGCGCACCATAGGTCTCGTAGACCGCGATCAGCGCAACGACGGCGCCGAACGACATCTGAAAGCTGACGCCAACGAGGGCAGAGGGGTCGATGACGAGCACGACCGCAGCGGCGATCGCGCAGACCCGCATCGAGATCCGCAAGCGGTCGATCATGATCGCAACGAAAATGAGGCCGTTCATCACGAAGGCGCGTTGGGTCGGGACTGCCGCGCCGGAGATCAGCAGATAACAGGCGAGAATCACAAGTGTGACCCCGGCGGCGATCTTCTTGATCGGGTAGCGCAGCGCAATCCGTGGCATCAGCGCCAGCCCGCCGCGCACGGCGAAAAACACGAATGCGCCGACGAGCCCCAGATGCAGCCCGGCGATCGCCAGCAGATGCGACAAACCCGAATCACGGAAGGCCTGTTTGACCTCTTCAGTGATGGCGCCGCGTTTGCCGGCAATCAGCGCCGAAGCAACGCCGCCCGTCGAGCCGGGCAGAACGGCGGCGATGCGCCGCGTCATCTCAGTGCGCAAATGGCGCAGTCCTTCGCGCCAGCCGCCTTCTGGCTCCGCGCCGGGGAGCCGATGGGCGCCGCCAAAAGTATAGCCGACCCCGCCGATCCCGGTGAAGTACAACTCGCGCTGGAAGTCGCGCCCACCGGGTACAATCTGCGCCGGAACGGGGTAGAGCATCGCCTTAAGGCCGACCAGGTCCCCAGGGTTGAGCTCGTCGCTGTTCTGCGGAATGTGTAGGCGCAACCGGCGCGGCTGCTCGCCTGGATCGAGACCGGGCAACGCGTCATTTTCGATGACGACGCGCCAGCCTCTTTCCTGCAAATCAATGTCGAGGACGCGGCCGGTCACGACAACGGGCCCCAAACGTCGCTCCAGCATCGGCGCCTGGCGCTCCCAGGCGGTTTCCCGCATCAGCGCAAAGCCGGCGGCCAGAGCGGTCAAGGCAAGAGCGGCCTCGCACCATGCAGGCTGGCGCCACACCGAGAACACGGCTCCAATGCCGGCGATCGCCGTCACCAGGCCGGGCCATAATGGCGGCTCGACCTTAAGCGCAAAATAGAAGCCGATACCGAAGCCAAAGAATACCGACAGCCATAGCACGCGCCGCTCGCCCTCAGCGACGAGGCGCTCGGCGAGCGCGCCGAACAATCGGGCTCGCCATTCCAGCACCGGGCGGAACGGTCCGCCCGCGATTGCTGTATCCGCCATCATCGCTCCGCCGCTCGCGTAAAGCGAGTTTAACGGACGAAAAGGTTAATTTATAGTAGTCTCTGGGAAGTGGTAGTCTGACTAGCCGATCTCATTGTTACGGCCTACAGGTCTCCGCCGGGCAAAAACCCGGGTCCGACGTTTCCTGCGCGGGAAAGAACCGCTCTTGCGACAATCACATAAATCGCGGTTTGCTGATCGCCGCTAACATGCGTTGCCCGATATCGCTCTTTGCCGCCACGGCGCAGTTCTATCATGCCGGTGTTGCACAGGGCCGCGGCGGTCGGGACACCGCGTCTGTCTGCGCGGCGCTTGAAAAATTGGCCGGGATCGAGGGGAAGAGAAGTGAGTAATGCGATGAGGACGGGTGCCGACTACCGCGAGGCGCTAAGGGACGGGCGCAGAGTCTGGATCATGGCCGACGGCTGGGCGGAAGACGTCACCGCTCACCCAGCCACGCGGGCGATGGTTGATGAATATGCCGCCTGGTATGATCGCCATTTCGATCCGGACTGGAGGGAAACGCTGCTGGCGCCGCCCGATAGTAACGGCGAGCGCGTCCCTTGGGCGTATGTGCTGCCGAGAAGCGTCGAGGATCTGCTCGGCATGGGCCAATCTTTTGCGAAGACCACGTTTTTGAGCGCCGGCAACATCACCCATACCCCGGCTTACGGCAATCTGATCGCGCTCGGTGTGTCGACCGCAGCACAGACGTTAAACGTGTCGCAGGAGCATATCGCCGAGGCGATCGCCTATCGCGAGATGATCGCCCTCACCGGACGATTCCTCACCTATTGCGGCGGAGCGCCGATCATCGGGCAGCGCATGCGTCTGGACCCGCGCGACCGCGTGGCTCTTGAACTCGTGCGCGAGGGCGATGCCGGGGTCGTCATACGCGGCAGGCTCGGCATGCATACGAGCCCAGCCTATGCCGAGGATGTTTATATCGGCGCGATGTGCGGTGTCGAGATCGACGGGCATCGCGCGAGCTTTATCGTGCCCGTGAATGCGCCGGGGGTCACCACACTGTGCCGCAAGATCGCCTCGCGCGATGCCAACCCGTTCGTCGCGCCGCTCAGCAGCCGTTATGACGAGCTCGACGGCCAGATGTGGCTCGAGGACGTGCTCGTGCCATGGGAGCGCGTGTTTTTCGTCGATCCTTCACCCGAGGCGATCCCGCGCTGGCTACGCTGGCATCACCTCTACAACTGGCTTTCGAAAGCCGAGTTCACCTTAGGCCTCGCTTTGGCGCTCACCCATGCGATGGGTCTCAAGGAGCATGCGCAGACGATCGAGTACCTCGTCGATTTGACGGTCGAGGTGCAGACGGTACGCAGCTGCCTGACCGCGGCTGAGCGCGACCCCGATTTCACGTCCGCAGGGTATTGCTTTCCTAACCATGCCCATCTCGCCGCGGGCGGTATTTCGCTGTTCAAGTCGCGGCAGCGCATCGCCGAGATTTTACGCACCCTGCCCGGCTCCTCGCTGGTCGTCGCCCCCTCCGACCGCGATCTCGCTACACCCGACATGTCGGCAGGCTTCGAAGACTCGTTCGGCGGCGGCGGTTACTCCGCATTGCAGCGCGCGGCTTTGTTGCAAATGGCCTGGGACCACGTTTCGTCGGCGCTCGACGCGCGTGAAGCAGCCTTCGAGGCGCATGCCAGCGGTGGCATGCCCAATTGGCGCAGCTGGCTACGCCGCAGCTTCAAGAGCTACAATCAATTGGCCAATGCGGTGTTGCACGCAATCGACTTGCCAATGCCGGAAATCGATTTGAGCAGCATTCCGGCGGCCCCGCCTGTGATGCGGCGCACAGTCGTACCGCCACAGCCCGAGAAGCCCTGATCGTCGTGCGCCGGCTTGACCAAACAAGGAGTTTCGACCGCGAGGCTGTTCGTGCGTTTGAGCACCGAGGCTGGCAACGCAGCGCCGATGAACAGCGCGACGTTTGCACAAGCGCAACCAAAGGTTTTATCGATACCTTGCTCGACGCCGCGCAGGTCGGACCGGCAATGCGCGCGTTCGACCTCGCTTGCGGGCCGGGTATCGGCGCCGCACGCAGCCGCGACGCCCGTCGGGCCCGATTTTTCCGCCGCGATGATCGTTGCGCAGCCCCACGCCGCATTGCCGGCGATCGGTGAAGCGATTGCCCAGGGCCTCCAGGCTTATGCGGGTGCGAAAGGTTTTGCGGTGCCGATCGTGGCAATCATTGATTCGTCGGTGTGGCCTTCAGGAGTTTGGCGGCCGACCTGCGCCTCGAGCAAAATGACAAAGTCGGCGGGTTGATGCTGGCGGCGCAGTCTATGGTGCTATAGTTCGAACATGACCGGGCGTTTTTACCTGATGGCCACGGCGTCTGATATCAAAAAGACGTTCAAGGTTGAGCACGTCCCCGATCTCGTCCCGCGGTATAACATCGCCCCGACACAATCTTCTCCCATCATCGTCGTGGCCGACGGCGTCAGGCGGGTCGATATGGCGCGGTGGGGCCTCGTCCCGTCTTGGTCACGTGACCTTTCGCTAGGGGCTCGAATGTTCGAGGCTCCTGCCGAGGCCATTACGGAGAAGCCGACCTTCCGTGAGCCCTTTCGCGCGCAGCGTTGCCTGGTGCCAGCAAGCGGCTTTTACGAGTGGCAGACCAGAGGGGCCAAGAAGCTGCCGTACAGGATTACGCTGCGGGGTGGGCGCGTATTCGCATTCGCGGGGCTATGGGAGAAGTGGGACCCCGATGTCGGCAATCCCGTCGAGACATTCACGATCATCACCACGCGAGCGAATAAATTGGTAAACGAGGTACACGAGAACATGCCGGTGATCATTGCTCCAGCAGACTATCAGCGCTGGCTTAGCAGTCCCGAACAAACCGCCGCCAGGTTGCTCGTACCATATACTGGCGCGATGACAATCGTTCCAGTCAGCGATCGGGTGAACGACTTAAAGGAAGATGACGTCGGACTGATCGCCGCTAGAGAGGTATGAGCACAACGGGAGCGGCCCCGAGTGCCGAGCCTAACAGAACTCTGAGACCCGTTTCGCTCTGCGCTATGCACCTTATTCCGTAATCATGTCGTAGGCCGGCAGGGTCAGGAAGTCCGGGAAATTGGGTGCTCCGATCAACTCCCGGAGGAGCGCCGCCGCGTCATCATGCCGGCCGCCCGCGCGGGTGTCGCGTAATTTCGCCAGTTCCTCCTCGAGCAGCGCCAGGTACAGCGGCGCATCGACGGTGCGGCCGTCGTCCAGCTTGGCGGTATGGCGGATCCATTGCCATACCTGCGCGCGGCTGATTTCAGCCGTCGCGGCATCTTCCATCAGGTTGTAAAGGGGCACGCATCCGATGCCGCGCAGCCAGGCTTCGATATAGCCGATCCCGACATTGAGGTTCTGTCTTAGCCCACCCTCGGTGATCGTGCCTTTGGGACATGCGAGAAGATCCGACGCGGTGACGTGCACGTCCTCACGCTTGCGGGCGATCTGGTTGGGCTGTGGCATCTCCCGGTCGAATATTTCCTTGGCAATCGCGACCAAGCCCGGATGCGCTACCCAAGTGCCGTCGTGCCCGTCGCCGGCCTCGCGCTCTTTGTCGGCGCGGACTTTCGCCATGGCCGCCTCGTTTGCGACAGGGTCGTCGCGGATCGGAATCTGCGCCGCCATTCCGCCCATCGCGTGTATCCCGCGGCGATGACATGTCTTGATCAGCAGTTGGCTGTAGCTGCGCAGGAAATGCGTCGTCATCGTAACCTGCCCGCGATCGGGCAGCACGCAATTCGGGTCACCGGCGAATTTCTTGATGAAGCTGAAGATGTAATCCCAGCGGCCGCAGTTGAGCCCGGCCGAGTGGTCGCGCAGCTCCCAGAGGATCTCGTCCATTTCGAAGGCGGCAAGGATCGTCTCGATCAGCACGGTCGCGCGGGTTGTTCCTTTGGGCAGCCCGAGCCTCGTCTGCGCATGCAGGAAAACGTTGTTCCACAGGCGTGCTTCGAGATGGTTCTCGAGTTTCGGCAGGTAGAAATAGGGGCCTGTGCCGCGCGCCACTAATTCCCTGGCGTTGTGAAAAAAGAAGAACGCGAAGTCGAACAGCGCTCCGGACATCGGCTCGCCGTCGACGAGCATTTGCGCTTCCGGCAGATGCCAGCCGCGCGGCCGCACGAACAATACGGCCGTCTGGCCATTCAGCTCATAGTGCCGTCCCGTCTGCTGATCATCGAAGGTGATCGTGCGACGCACTGCATGCATCAGGTTGACCTGGCCTTCGATCAGATTGTCCCAGGTCGGCGTATTGGCGTCCTCGAAATCGGCCATGAAGACGTTGGCGCCGCAATTGAGCGCATTGATCACCATCTTGCGGTCGGTCGGCCCGGTGATCTCGACGCGACGGTCCTGAAGGTCGCGCGGGATCGGCGCCACCCGCCAATCGCCGTCGCTGATCGCCTTGGTCTCGGACTGGAAATCGGGCTTCCATCCGGCATCGAGCCGGCGCTGGATTTCCGCGCGGCGGGCCAGGAGACGCCGCCGCTCCGCCCGGAATTCGCGCTCAAGCTCGACGGCAAAGCCGATCGCCTCCGGTGTCAGCACCGTTTCATAGCCGGGCTTCATTGCCCCGCGAACGGCGACGCCCTCCCGCTCCATACAGCGGGTGTCCAAGGCTCGCGCGGTCATTGGGCGGCCCAATCGTGCACCGCCCAGTCATGGTTGTGGACCAACCCATCATCGTGACCATGTTGTGGGATGTCTGCCGGGCGATCTTCGTGAAACTGCGCCGTCTCGGTGCTGCCGGCGAGCGCCGTCGTCGAGGAGCGTCCGCCCGAAATCACCATCGCCACCGCATCGAAGTAGCCGACGCCGACCTCGCGCTGGTGCCTGGTTGCCGTATAGCCCTCTGCCTCGGCTGCGAACTCGGCTTGCTGCAATTCGCTGTAGGCCGCCATTCCCCGCTCGCGGTAGTCGCGCGCCAGCTCGAACATCGCGAGATTGAGGCTATGAAAGCCGGCCAAAGTGACGAACTGGAACCGGTAGCCCATTTGCGCAATGTCGCGCTGGAAATTCGCAAGCCGTTCGGGCGGCAGCTTTTTGCGCCAGTTGAAGCTTGGCGAGCAATTATAGGCCAATATCATGCCGGGGAATTCGCGATGGATCGCATCGGCAAATCGCTCAGCTTCGGCTAGGTCGGGCTCGCTCGTCTCCCACCACAGGAGATCGGCATAAGGCGCATAGGCGAGGCTGCGTGCAATGGCGTATTCGACGCCGAGCCCCGGGCGGATACGGAAGAAGCCCTCCGCGGTGCGCTCGCCGGTGATGAACGGGCGGTCGCGCTCGTCGACGTCGCTGGTCAATAGCTGCGCCGATTGCGCATCCGTGCGGCACAGTAGCACCGTTGGTACGCCCTCGACATCGGCTGCAAGACGAGCGGCGTTGAGCGTGCGGATGTGCTGGCCGATCGGCACCAGCACTTTGCCGCCCAGATGGCCGCATTTCTTTTCGGAGGCGAGCTGGTCCTCGAAATGGACTCCTGCCGCGCCGGCTTCGATCATCGCCTTCGTCAGCTCATAGGCGTTGAGCGCGCCGCCGAACCCGGCCTCGGCATCGGCAATGATCGGCGCCATCCAATAAGTATCGTCTCCATCGCTCTCCGAGCGCGCGATCTGGTCGGCGCGCCGCAATGCGTTGTTGATGCGCCTGACCACATTGGGTACGGAATCCACAGGGTAAAGCGACTGGTCCGGGTACATCTGTCCGGCAGTATTGGCATCGGCAGCGACTTGCCAGCCGGACAAATAGATTGCCTTCAAACCGGCCTTGACCTGCTGGACGGCTTGATTGCCGGTCAGCGCCCCAAGCGTCGGCACGAAGGGCTCGGTCTGCAACAGGTGCCGTAATCTCTGGGCGCCCATTTCCGCCAATGTGTGGCGAATACGAAAGGAGCCGGCCAACCGCTGGACATCGGCAGGGCTGTAATCTCGGCGAATGTCTGAAGGATCAAAGGTTTGCATCGGCTTATACCTTTGGTTCATAGGGTCACGGCTTCAATAACGAGATTGCAACTGCAATGGCGAGCCC
>JBARIB010000006.1:0-3853 GCA_049799535.1 Allostellaceae bacterium
GGTACCATCGCGGTTCACGATGCGCTGCGATAGCAGGTTGCTTACGGTGGCACCCGACCGCGGCCGGTATGTGCCAAAGAGGTTGTCGAAGCTAAGGTTCTCGCCGATGACGACGATAAGATGCTCGATCGGGGTCGTCGTCGATGGCTGCGCACCCGCTGGAGCGCAGGTCACCAGAACAGCCAGTGCCGCGAGCGGCGAAACACGCATTTTAAATGACTGTTCAGGCCTCGAGCCGGTTCAAATATTGCGCGACGAAATCGCAGCCGACCAGTTCCTTGTAAGCATCGATCAGTTTGTGGGTAATCGGCCCTGGCACCTTGCCCGCTGCAAAGCCTCGACCGTTGAGGCTGCGCACGCCGCACATGCAGAGGCTCGTCGACGTCAGAAAGCACTCGTCTGCCGTGTAGGCATCGTACAGGTCGATGTCGGCTTCCTCGCATGGGATCTCGAGCCGGTGGGCGAGGTCGATCACCGCCTGACGGCTCACCCCCGGCAATACATAGCGTTCCCGCGGGGTCAGCAAATTGCCGTCGCGCACCAGGAAGATATTACTCCCCAGGCCCTCCGACAGATTGCCGTTGACGTCGAGCAATACCGCCCAAGCCTCGGGCTTCTGCGCCTTTACCTCACGGTCGGCGAGCACGAGGTTCAAATACTGGTGCATCTTGGCGCGCGGCGACAGCGAGTCGGGCGGCGTGCGGCGTAGCGATGGAGTGACGACGTCGATGCCGTCGCGGAAATACTTGGCGCGCTCGCGCAACGGCAATGGCACGCATTCGACGATGATATTGGGGCCATAATGGTCCCAATTGTCGCCGGGCACCGGATTGATCCCGCGGCTGATGCGCTGAGCGAGCCAATAATCCTCGCCGGGAGCGAGCAGGTGGCGATTGCGCGCCAGCACATCCTCGCTGATCGCCGCCATCTCGGCGGGCGACAAATTCGGGTCGATATCGAGATAGCGGAGCGAGCGGTAGAGGCGGGCGATGTGCTCGGTCAGCCGGAACGGCTTGCCATTGAAGCTGCGGGTCATGTCGAACACCGCGTCGCCGCGCAAAAAGCCCTGGTCGCGGAATGGGATCAGCACCTCGCTCTCACGGACGATCTTGCCGTTGAACCAAGCGACGCGCTCGTTTGCGAGAGCCATTGGCGAACCTCCCATGCTTAGGGCAACCGGCTTTCGCAACCACTATAGTACCGGCGGCTCAGCCGAAAGGAGCGGAATGTGGATCTTTATCTCAGGGGCAAAAACGCGATCGTGACGGGCGGCACGCGCGGCATCGGCCGTGCGATCGCCAAGCTTCTGGCAGCCGAGGGATGCAACGTGGCGCTCTGTGCCCGCCACCAAGACGCGGTCGACGAGACGGTCGCCGCGCTCGCCGGCCAGGGCGTCAGGAGCTGGGGCAGCACCGTCGACGTCTCCGATATCGCGGCGCTTCGCTCCTGGGTTCCCGAAGCAGAGCAGGCGCTTGGCGGCCTCGACATCTTTGTCGCCAATGTCAGCGCATTGGCGCAGAGCATGGACGACGCGTCGTGGCGGCGCAGCTGGGAGATCGACATCATGGGGACCGTCGCCGGCGTCGAGGCGACGATTCCCCTGCTTGAAGTATCGAAAGCCGGGGCGATTGTCGTCGTCGGTACGACCGGCGCCATCGAAATCGCGGGCCCGCCACGCCCCTATGCCTCGGCGAAAGCGGCGCTCGTCCCCTATGTCAAGGCACTCGCCCGCAACCTCGCCGGCAAGAATATCCGCGCCAATATGGTGTCGCCCGGCAACGTCTATTTTGAGGGCGGGGTCTGGAATACCGTCGAACAGAACAACCCAGCACTTTTTCAGACGATGCTGTCACGCAACCCGATGGGCCGAATGGGCACCCCCGACGAGGTCGCGAACGCGGTCGTGTTCCTCGCGAGCCCGCGAGCGAGCTTCATCACCGGCACCAACCTGATCATCGACGGCGCATTGACCCAGCGTGTGCAGTTCTGATTTGGCGCGCCTATCCGATGAGTTTCTTCAGCCTCTCGGCGATCTGCTCGGGAGCGCTTTCGTGAGTGAAGCTGGCAGTGAAGCGCCCCTCCGGATCCATCACGTAAATCACTGAGCTGTGGTCCATCGAATAGTCGCCGCCGGGCTCGGGGTGCTTCGCGTAATAGACGCGATATTCCTTCGCTGCCTTGGCGACCTGCTCGGCGGTCCCGGTCAATGCCAGAATGGGCGCGTCGAAGGCCGTGACATATTCCTTGAGTGATTGCGGCGTATCGCGTTCCGGGTCGACGGTGATGAAGACGGGGCGGACAGCATCGCTTTTGGGTCCGAGTTCGGAGAGCGCGACCGCGATGTCGTTGAGCGCCGTCGGACACGCATCGGGGCAATGCGTATAGCCGAAATAGACCAGTGACCATTTTCCCTTGAGGTCCGCGTCGGTTACCGTCTTGCCGTTCTGGTCGGTCAGCTGAAACGGTCCTCCGATCGCGCCGGCAAGCGCCGATCCGGCAACCCCGCGCGGGCCTTCCCGCATCGTCAGCGCGAGAAAGCCGCCGGTGCCGAGGACCACCAGCCCGGCGAGGATGGCGGCGAGGATCAAAAACCGTTGCGAGCCGCGCGTTGGCGATGATCCGCGCGGAGCGGCGGAAGAGCTGCGAGCCATGGCGCTATCCTCGACTCAGTGATGCGTCATGGCAGCGGGACCGGAGGCTGCGGGTTTCTCGACCGCGACAGTGACGGTCCGCGGGCCTGCCTTTTCGAAGTCCAGGGTCAGCGGAAAGGTCTGGCCCTCGCGCAATGGCTTTGTCAGGCCAAGCAGCATGACGTGCTCGCCACCGGGCTTCAAAGTGACCGGCTGACCGGCGGGTATATCGAGCGCGGGAATCGCCCGCATTTGCATGACATTGCCTTGCATCGACATCGTGTGAAGCTCGGCTTTTTTTGCCACCGGCGTAGATGCCGAGACCACCCGATCGGCGGTCGGCGACTGAATTGTCAGATAGGCGGCACCATTTTCGGCTTTGCCCGGAGTTGCCCGGGCCCAGGCATTGTTGATTTCGAGCTGACCCTGCTGTGCCAGCGCGGGGCTCGCAATGACGAGACCCGCTATCAAAGCGAGAGATTTGAGCGACATCGGTAATCCTTTGTGAACCCCGCCGGCTTGCGCACGAGGGCAGCCGGCACGAATGGATATTGTTGTGGTCGGCGAAAAGCTCAGGCCGTGTAAGGCGGGGCCCGCGCCTGCACATGACCGTGCCGAAGCGAGGTAGAGAGGGTAATGGCTCTGAGTTGGGGAGGGATTGCCGCGGCGATCTCGGCGGGAACCGGGTAACCCGGCTGCGGCCGCACCGGCAGAGCCGCCGGCACGGCACAGAGAGCGCAGTGATGGATGAGGAAGCCGGGTTTGGCGTTGCTGGAGGGATCGCCTCCGGATCTTGTGCTGCAGATGCTGAACCCGACAGCGCCGACACCTGCCGACATTGCCGCCGGCAGCAGGAAATTGCTCAGCAATCCGGCACCAGCCAGCCACGCTACCGCCCGCCGCCGCAGCGAGAAGGGGAGAACCGCCTCAGTCATCCACGGCTCGTTTTACCGCGCGCCGCGCGGAATATGGAGAGCCTCGCCCACGGGCGCGACAAGCGCGGCGCAAGCCCGCGGCAGATCGGCCAGCCGCAGCGGCTTGCGCGGCGGTGCTGGCGCCGGATGGAGGGCCTCCTCGGTAAACCACCAATCGAGTTCCTTGCCGCATCCGTCGCCCGGCGGCGGCGGTGCTTGGGGGTGACACTCAGGCGCGCCGCTCGGACAGAACAGCCTGACATGGAAATGGTAATTGTGGCCCCACCACGGCCGGATTTTCGACAGCCA
>JBARIB010000007.1:0-2277 GCA_049799535.1 Allostellaceae bacterium
ATCACAACTGACGAATTGGAAACGGGTCATGCGGATCGCGCAGTTGGCGCCGCTTGCCGAGGCGGTGCCGCCAAAACTATATGGCGGCACCGAACGAGTGGTATCTTGGCTGACAGAAGAACTAGTCGATATGGGGCACGACGTTACTCTCTTCGCCTCCGGTGATTCAATCACCAATGCGGTACTGGAACCCTGCTCGCCTCGGGCATTGCGGCTCGATCCCGTCCACCGCGATCCGATGCTTGCCTACGGTGTTGCGCTGGCGCGGATCGCCGACCAGTCCTCGCAATTCGATGTGGTGCACTCGCATATTGATTGGGTACACGTTCCGCTGCTCCGCTGTTTGGGTGTGCCGTTTGTGACGACGCTGCACGGACGACTGGATCTGCAGGACCTCAACGGCTCCTTCGAGAACTGCTTTGCGGAGGCGCCGTTCGTTTCGATTTCCAATGCGCAGCGGGCACCGCTGCCACAGGCCCATTGGGCTGGTACTGTGTATCACGGGCTGCCTAAGAACCTGCTGAAGCCAAATTTCGCGCCCGAAGGGTACCTCGCTTTTCTGGGCCGCATCGCCCCGGAGAAGGGGCCTGAGACCGCGATCCGGCTGGCGCGTGTGGCGGGAATTCCTCTGAAGATTGCAGCGAAGGTCGACAGAGTCGACCAAGCGTATTTCGACACCAAGATTAGCCCGCTGATCGATGGCAAAGATATCGAGTTTGTTGGAGAGATCGATGAGCCGCAGAAGGCAGCATTCCTTGGTAATGCCGCGGCGCTGCTGTTCCCCATCTGTTGGCCGGAGCCATTCGGGCTTGTCGTGATCGAGGCGATGGCCTGTGGTACGCCGGTGATCGCCTTCCGCTGCGGTTCCGTGCCGGAGCTAATCGAAGAGGGCGTCACCGGATTTGTCGTTGATTCGTCCCGCGACGCGTTGAGCGCCATGGACCGCGCGCCGGTGATAAACCGCCGCAGGGTGCGGGCAAGTTTCGAGCGGCGGTTCACTGCGCACCGCATGGCTGAGGAATACGTCCGGGTTTATGAGAGCTTATCCGCCCATTGCAGATCAGATATTGGAAAAATCCATCCTGGCGGGAAACTGCGGCCAGCCCGCGCCTCCATGATTGCTCGAACGCCCGTCCCGATCCATTCATGTGGGCGATCTCTCGAACTCACAAATGATATTAGTGATCCTGCAACCTGAGGTCCGATCATCGGTAATCGCAGCCACACGTTTAGTTCGAGTTTGGACCGAGCGATGCGGAAACCAAACCCCTTGATGTTGAAGCAGCCGTTAAGTACAGCCAGAGATCCTAAAGGAGTGCCACTAGCGGGACGATTCTTGTGGCCTGGAACTGAGCGGCGCTTGCGCTGCTGGTCTTGGACCGGGGATCGGCGCGGGAGATCGCCCCCGGTTTAGCGTCGATGGACCAGATAAGCGAGCACGTACCCTATTGCGCCTGCGAGCAACAACGCGGTGAGCGGTTGTTGCGCGACATACTGGCGTGCGTACTCTCCTGACTGAGAACCCCGCTCGTAAAGATTGCTCGCGGCTTCTTTGGCCTGCGGCGCAACGTTTCCGACAAACTCGCCCGCCCGGTCCACAGCCTGTCTGCCGGCCTCGGACGCCCGGTTAGCCAGGTCCTGGGCCGCTGACTTGCCCTGATCAAGCGCCGGTTGCACTTGCTCCCCGACGCGTTGGGCGGCCTCATTGGCCGTCTTGCCCGCTTGCTCAGCGGCGTCTTTGGCAATCTCCCGAGCCCGTGTTTGGTCCATTTTCTCCTCCGACGTGTGAACTCCCGCGGCAGCAACAGCGTTGGGCGCAAAGAGGTTCCCGGTGGCGTGAGCCTGCCGTCGATTTTATTAATCAACAAAGCTAGATCATCCTAAAAGCTAGATAAACCGGGGAAGTTGATGCCGGCGCTTTTGATTTTTCGATTGTCGACGGATACGGCGCGACATGGCAGTGGCACGCCCGGGCAATGGCGTGGCTCGGCGAGGAGATCGCCCCTGCCGCTGCCGGCGCGCTGGCGCCGCGCTGCGTCAACGATGCTTGAGGAGCGTCTGTTCGAGCGCCGCCGCGATCTGTTTAGCGATCTGTCGCTGGTCTTCATGGACACGACCAGTGTGTCGTTCTACGGCGCCGGCGGCGGCAGCCTGGGGGCTTATGGCGGCCGTTGGAAGCAGACCGAAATTCCGAGGCCACGACGGTCGTTCTTTTTCTGAAATACGGAGATGATTCGGCGTCACATCAACCATTGGCTTGCGGCGCAAGGAATGGAT
>JBARIB010000008.1:0-3647 GCA_049799535.1 Allostellaceae bacterium
GGTTCGTGTTTTGCCGGCAGCCTGTTCGAACTCGCTCTCGCTGCCGATCGCAGTTACATGCTTGCGGACGGGCCACTCGTTGCGCTGAGCCCGCTTAACTTTGGCGGGCTGGAAATGATCAATCACCTCACCCGGCTGGCGGCCCGCTTCAATAACGACAACCTCGCAGTCGCGGATTTCGGTATAGCGTTGCTCGGTGCCGCTGAAGCGCTCGATCTTGGGCTGGTGACCTTTGCCCCGGACGAACTCGACTGGGAGGAAGAGATTCGTCCCGCCATCGAAGAGCGCGCGAGCCTGTCGCCGGATGCGCTGACCGGAATGGAAGCGAATTTGCGCTTTGCCGGCCCTGAGTCGATCCCGACGAAGATTTTCGGCCGGCTGTCGGCTTGGCAAAACTGGATCTTTACGAGGCCAAACGCGACCGGCGAGCACGGTGCACTGAAGCGCTATGGCAGCGGGGAGAGGGCGCAGTTTGATTGGGAACGGGTGTAAAGGCCCGGGCTCAACATGAACCCTGGATTCACAGAGGCTTCGTCACCCCCGCGAAGGCGGGGGTCCAGGGGCAACCGCTTCGGGCTTGCCAGCCCTGGATTCCCGCTTTCGCGGGAATGACGAGGGGAGGGGGATAGAATGTCAATCGATTATTACGAGCGCATCCCAAACAACATCGGGCTTAACGAGAATCGCGCATTGCAGCGCGCCCTCGAGCACTGGCAGCCGCACTTTCTCGACTGGTGGAGAGAAATGGGGCCGACAGCGGCGGGCGGTGCGGATGTCTATTTGCGCACCGCTACGGCGGTCGACGATGCGGGTTGGGCGAGCTACGGCCACGTCAAAATGCCCGAATACCGGTGGGGGATTTTCCTTGCCGACCCGGTACCGGACCGGCGAATTGGCTTTGGCGATGCGATTGACGAACCGGTCTGGCAGCAGGTGCCCGGTGAGCACCGGGCGAGCTTGCGCCGGCTCATCGTTACCCAAGGCGATACCGAACCGGCTTCGGTCGAGCAGCAGCGTCTGCTCGGCCTGACCTGCCCCTCACTCTACGATCTGCGCAACCTCTTCCAGGTCAATGTGGAGGAAGGGCGGCATCTCTGGGCGATGGTCTATTTGCTGCACGCCTATTTTGGCCGCGATGGTCGCGAGGAAGCGGAGGAATTGCTGACCCGCCACTCCGGCGACCGTGACAAGCCGCGCATTCTCAGCACCTTCAACGAGCCGATCGAGGATTGGCTGAGCTTCTTCATGTTCACCTATTTCACCGATCGCGATGGCAGGTTTCAGCTGAAGAGCCTAGCCGAGAGCGCGTTCGATCCGCTCTCCCGCACATGCCGCTTCATGCTGACCGAAGAAGCCTTCCATATGTTCGTCGGCACGAGTGGGATCACTCGGGTGATCAGGCGTACGCTCGAAGTCATGGCGGCGCTGCGCAGCGACGATCCCGCCGCTGTGCGCACCGCCGGCGCGATCGATCTGCCGACCTTGGAGCGTTACATCAATTTCTGGTTCAGCTCCTCGCTCGACCTGTTCGGCGCCGAAATTTCCTCCAATGCTGCGAGTTATTTCGCAGTGGGGATTAAGGGCCGCCCTGACGAAGCGCGCTTCGACGACCACCGTGCCGCCGGTCGGTTACGGCTCGAATCGCCCGACGGAAGCGGAGGGGTCACCCCTGAAGCGGTGCAGATGCGGACGGCGTTGAACGAGGTTTCGCGCGCCGCCTACATCAAGGATTGCGATATCGGCGTGCAGCGCTGGAACCGGCTGATCCGGGAGGCCGGCCACGATTTCCGGCTGACCCTGCCGAGCCCGCGCTTCCGGCGCGCTGTCGGCGCCTGGGCCGGCATCCATACCGATCCGCAGGGAAACCAGATCACCAAGGAGGAGTGGCAAGCGCGTGAACATGATTGGCTGCCTTCGGAGGGGGATCGGTCCTTCGTCCGCGGTCTTATGCAACGCGTGACTGAGCCCGGAAAGGTGGCCGGCTGGCTTGCGCCTCCTGAAATCGGCATCAACAATCTGCCGTTCGCCTACGAATACGTGCGCCTGAACTGATCTTGGCTGTCCATCTCCATCTCCGCCTTGTAGCGCGGCTGTCATAAAACTCAATTAGTGGTATATTGATTGAGAGCCATAGAGCCGCTCTACGGAGGAGCTGATGGGGAAACGCTCGTCGCATGCCGCCTTAGCAATCCGTCTCGCCGAAATCGGACAACCCGGATCCATTGCGGGCGAGCTTGTCGGCGCCGAGGCGGAGCGGGAGCAGAGCTACCGCCGCCGGGTTCGCCCGCAAAGCGATGGTCAGCAGCGGCTGATGGCTGCGATCGACAATCACAATCTGACGATTGCGCTGGGGCCGGCGGGAACCGGCAAGACCTATCTTGCGGTCAGCGCCGCGGTGGCGGCTCTCGAAGCCGGGGAGGTCGGGCGCATCGTGCTGACGCGTCCCGCAGTCGAAGCCGGTGAAAGCCTCGGCTATCTTCCAGGTGACATCGGCGAGAAGCTTGCGCCGTATTTGCGCCCGCTAAACGACGCCTTGAATGAGCGGCTGGGAGCACGACGGGTCAAGCAGCTAACGGCCGAGGGCGCGATCGAGATCGCGCCGATCGCCTATATGCGCGGCCGCACGTTGAACAATGCCTTCATCGTTATCGACGAGGCGCAGAACTGCACCTACGGGCAGATAAAGATGCTGCTGACGCGCCTGGGCTGGCACTCGACGATGGTGGTCACCGGGGACCCCGATCAGAGCGATCTGCTCGATGGCCTCTCGGGGCTGACCGAGATCGCGCGACGGCTCGACCCAATTTCGGAAATTGCGGTGATCAGGCTCGGCGACCGGGATATCGTTCGTCACCCGCTGGTCGCCGACATGTTGACGGTGCTGTGAGCGCCGCCGCAGAAGCCGCAGACGAGAGTTGACGTCGGTCGCGGCAGGGCGGTTTATTGCGTGTCATGGATCGGGATTAGCTAAGAGGAGCGACGACGGCATGGCATCGCAGCCGTTTCACGGGGTGCTGGTCCCCGTTCTGACCCCCTTCACGCCGAGCGGTGAGCCAGACTCCGGGCGCTTTGTCGCGTTCTGCCGCTGGCTGCTCGATCAGGGCGCTGGAGGGCTCTCGGTCTTCGGAACGACGAGCGAGGCCAACTCGATGTCCGGCTCCGAGCGCATGGCCCTGCTCGACGCTTTGGTGGAGGCCGGGATTCCCGCCGAAAAGCTGATGCCCGGAACCGGCGCGTGCTCGGCGACGGAGGCAGCGAGTCTCGCCCGGCACGCCGCCGACCGCGGTTGCGGCGGCGTGCTGATGCTGCCGCCCTTCTATTACACGGGCGTCAGCGACGACGGCATTTTCGCTTTTGTCTCGCGTGTGATCGAGAAGGTCGCCTCCGCTGCTCTCCGCATCTATCTCTATCACATCCCGCCGGTCGCCCAGGTCGGCTACTCGCTCGATCTCGTCGGCCGCTTCATCAAGGCTTATCCGCAGGCGGTGGTCGGGTTGAAGGACAGCTCCGGCGACTGGAACAATACGGCGGCACTGCTCGAGCGTTTCCCGGGCTTCGCCGTGTTCCCGGGTTCCGAGGTGTTTCTGCTCGAGGCGCTGCGCAAGGGCGGTGCCGGTTGCATCACCGCTTCGGGCAACGTCAATGTC
>JBARIB010000009.1:0-10003 GCA_049799535.1 Allostellaceae bacterium
ACGGCCCCGTCGGTCGCCGGGTTCAGGACCGTGTTGGAATGCCAGCTTGTCGCCAGGGGGCCGGTCTCGGCCTCGCCGTCCCCGACGACACAGGCGACGATCAGATCGGGATTGTCAAAGGCGGCGCCGTAGGCGTGCGAGAGGGCATAGCCGAGCTCGCCGCCCTCGTGCATCGAGCCGGGTGTTTCCGGCGCCACGTGGCTCGGGATGCCGCCGGGGAACGAGAACTGGGTGAAGAGCCGCTTCATGCCCCCCTCGTCGGCGGAGATGTTCGGATAGACCTCGCTGTAGGTTCCCTCGAGATAGGCGTTGGCAACCAGGCCCGGCCCGCCATGCCCGGGGCCGGTAATGTAGATCATGTCGAGGTCGTGCTTTTTGATCAGCCGGTTCAGGTGAACGTAGATGAAATTCAAACCCGGTGTCGTTCCCCAATGGCCGAGCAGCCGCGGCTTGATGTGTTCCTTGCTCAAGGGCTGCTTGAGGAGCGGGTTGTCGTAGAGATAGATCTGGCCGACTGACAGGTAGTTGGCGGCCCGCCAATACGCGTCCATCAGTGCCCGTTCCTTATCGGACAGCACGTTCGCCATCATCGCCTCCTCTGACCCTAATCATCGAGTTGCGCATTGCGCCGACGGGTGCCACGGCCGTGCGTAGAACCAACCCGCGGGCATCGAGATCCCCACCCGCCTGTGCCACGCCTCCAGCGAGGTGATTTCACCATTGCCGCTCAGCTGATCAATATAGGCGTTGATTTGAATCAAAACTATGAAAACGCCATTTGTGGCAAGACCGAATTCCCCTAGCGGTTTCGCACTTCCGATCTGCGGGCGTCGGCTACGGCGCTGCAGCGGGGTCCCGGTCGGTGCCGCTGCAGCTTCAAGCTACTATTGGTCGTCCTGCCGCTATTCGCTGCCATATTGCTATCCGGCACCCTATTTACCAGCCGCCCGCATGATAAGTCGCCATCGCCCTCATTGTTAAAGGGCGACAGCAGGCTTCCGCTCCTGGACCTTGATCCCCTGCGAAATATCACCCCTCCGGTGGCTTAGTAGCCGCTCGTAGAGGATCTACTGCTCCCGATCTCTGTGACGAGTTTGATGCTGATTACGGGCGCCATATGAGATACGCCAGATGCAACCCACGATAAATATGGCCGTGCCGAATAGCACGAGAATCCAGGCCGCCGGCAAGCTATGTAAATATTCCATCAGATTTACGCAAATCCGGACCAGCCTCAAGCTTGCTGGAGGCAGCAAGCTGTGGGCTGGTCAATTGATTTTGCGCCTCCTCTTCGCAGAAGATTTTCGGACCGGCATCAGGAGTTTCTACTAGGGTTGTTTTTGCCAGACGTAATCATAACTGCAACCAGCACCGATCTGGCGGGCGTATACCTTGCCGGTGCCGTCGATTTCTGCCGCTGCCGCGCGCATCTCCATCGGGCGGGAGCCGCCACCACCGACCGCCGATATTCGCATGTCCAACTCACCGTTCGGGCCGACTGATCCTTGAAGCTCATAACCTGTCTCGGCGGTGTACCGCGCCTGACCTTGCGAGATGGTGAGTGGACCCGGTGTCCGGTCCGGGCAAGGAGCCATATCCCCTTTGCTCGACGTGTGCATCGCATTGACTTTCGTCGAAGAGACCACCTGATATGTACCGTCAAACCTTGTTCCAGCAGAAGCCGATGGCGCTTGCGCATCAGCGGCAGCAAGCAAACCAAAAAATCCTACGACCGATAGCAATCCAACGTGGGTCCGCATGATCCTGCACTCCTCTCCTCGATAAAGGCTGCCTATGTCCAGCTTGTCACTTGAGCACGAAAGACCGACTTATTGCTAGTATATCAGCATTATGCAGAATAGCATTGATTTAGATCAATCGTGTCAACCAGAATCGCTCATTGCCTAGGCAGGCGGAAATCCTGATCGGAAAAATCGGCTACGGTCGGCGGCCGGATCACGATCATCGCTCGATCGTAACTCTGGTGACAGGCATTGCACGACGCTGTCAGTTGTCCGTAGGCGGCAGTAAACTGGTTGGCGTCCTTATCTTGGATTGCGCGATTGAGTGCTGCCAGCGGTTCCTTGACCGTAGATGTGATCATATCAGGGATCGACAAATTCCGATATTTCGGCAAGATCTCAGCAACATCATCGAAGGTTTCACGCAGCTGATCAAGCTCATAGGCGGCATAGGGCCAGTTCTGCTCAGCACCGGCAAGACCGAGCTTGATGTGGCGCGGTTGCACGAACGCGGTCATCAGATCGCCAACGGCAGCGGCGTGTTGTGCAGCAGCAAGGCTCGGTATTACGAGTGCTGCTGCAAGTGCAATCGCGACGATAGAGTGATGAGATTTGTCCATGGCTGATGGTTCTTTTCCGGCGGGCCAGATCGGAGGGCGCTTGCTTTGGCGTGCAGCTCATACGAAACATATTCCTGCCGACCGTCGGGACAAGCCTCGTTGGCAGCGAAAGCGAGACTGGAACCCAGGGTCCCAACGGTCACGGCACATCGCGCGGAAACTTGCCGGTGACCTGGGTGGATTCTGCGCCCGAAGCCCGAACGCGGGCTGTGGCTCCCGCCGGCACGAACCGTATCTTGTAGTCTGCTGAGCTGTTATATCGAACGAGCTTGCGCTCGCTCGATATAACAACCAGGTACATATTTGACTTCTCCCCAAACGGGCGCTAGTGGAGCGCGTGCGAGCCCGTTTCTCTGAGAGCAGATGCGGATGAGGCACGTTTGCAGACGGGCGCTGGCCCAGAGCCTTTAAATGCTATTTTTGTGCTGCAGGCGGGTTTTGTGGCTGGCCTCCGCGCGGCTCGTAACGCTTTTCAACGCGCTCGCCGCGGCGCTCTTCACGACGCTCCATGCCGGAGGTTTGCGCCTCAGCGGCTATGGGTCGAAAGGCGAGGCCCAAGGTGGTGGCTAATCCGATCTACAACATTATAATTGTAATTCGGCGTATGCTTATAACATTGATCTAAATCCACTAATACATATCGAGATGCCCCTGGCACCGCCGGCAATATCGTCAAACGGCGGCAGCAGGGGCCGGTTCCTTAGCCCCCACCCGTCGCTCCCTTTCCGGCTCCTTGATATGGAACCAGGCGACGTAGAGCGCCGGCAAAAACAGCAGCGTCAGCAGGGTTGCGACAAACAGGCCGCCGATGATCGCGTAGGCCATCGGTCCCCAGAATACCTCCGACGCTATCGGTATCATGCCGAGAGACGCTGCAGCGGCGGTCAGCAGGATCGGCCGCATGCGGTGGGTCGTCGCGTCGATCACCGCATCCCAGGGGTGCAACCCTCTGGCGAGATCCATGTCGATCTGGTCGATCAGGATCACCGAATTCCTAATGATCATTCCGCTCAAGGCGATAATGCCGAGGATGGCGACAAAGCCCATCGGCGTCCCCGTGGGTAATAGCGCCGCGACGACGCCGATCAGACCCAGGGGTGCGACGCTGATCACGAGGAATAACTTCTGGAAGCTTTGCAATTGAACCATCAAGATGATGAGCATCAGCATGATCATCAGCGGAAATACCGCGACGATCGAGTTGAGCCCCTTCGCGCTCTCTTCGATCGTGCCGCCGGCTTCGATCGTGTAACCCTCCGGCAATTTCTCCGCCAATTGGGCGATCGCCGGGCCCAGCTGCCTGTTGACCGTCTTCGCCTCAATACCGGGCACAACATCCGCCTGGACTGTAATCGTCGGCAGCAGGTTGCGCCGCCAGATTACAGGCGGTTCCAGTTCATATTGGACGGTTGCGACTTGGCTCAGCGGGATCGTCTGTCCGTTGTCGAGCGCGACTTGCAGATTCTTCAGGGTCTGCACCGACGCGCGTTGCTGCTCGGTGGCCCGAGCCGTCAGGTCGGTGAGGTAGATCGAGTCGCGGACCTGCGTGACGACCATACCGCTGGTGACGGCGTTGAGAGCCTCGGCAAGCGATTTGGAACTGACGCCGAGCTGGCGGACGCGGTCCTGATCGACCTGCACGCGCAGACTCTTCATCGGTTCGTTCCAGTCGAAATTGATGAGCCGCGTATTCGGGTTCTCCCCAATGGTTTGGGCAACCAGGAACGCCGCATCGCGGGTACCATCGGGGGTCTGGCCGCTGACGCGATATTGCAATGGCCAGCCGACGGGCGGTCCCAATTCCAGCGGATAAATCCTGGTATTGAGGCTGGCGAATTCCGTGTCGAGCGCCTTTTGCAGACGCGCCCGGACGATTTCGCGCTCCGCAATCCCCTTGGTCACGATGACCGCCTGCGCGAAATAATCGTTGGACAATTGCACGTTCAACGGCAGGTAAAAACGGACTGCCCCTTGCCCGACATAGAGACTGTAGTGGTCGATGTTCGAATCGTTCTTTAGCAGCGCCTCGAACCGTTCGACTTCGTGCTCGGTCGCGTAAATCGACGAGTCCTGAGGAAGGTTGAGGTCGACGACCAGCTCCGGCCGGTCGGAGGCCGGGAAGAATTGCTGTTGGATGAAGCCGTATCCGTATAACGAGGCGGCAAAAAGCCCGACGGTCACGGCGATTACGAGCCAACGGGCGCGCATGCAGAAGATGAGAGCAGCACGGAACAGCCGCATAAAACGGCCGGGTCCCGCATGGCCGCCGCCATGCGGTTTCATCGTCTTTGGCAAGATCGTAACGCCGATCACTGGGGCAAACAGTACCGCGACGATCCACGACGCCAACAGCGCGACGGCAATGACCGCGAATAGCGAATAGCAATATTCGCCGGCGCCGCTCTTCGCAAAGCCTATCGGGACAAATCCGGCGACCGTGACGAGCGTTCCGGTCAGCATGGGAAACGCCGTCGTGACCCAGGCATGCGTCGCGGAATGCTCGCGGTCGACACCCGATTCCAGCTGACTGACCATCATCTCGATCGTGATCATCGCGTCATCGACGAGGAGGCCGAGCGCGATGATTAGCGCGCCGAGCGAGATGCGCTGCAAGCTGATGCCGGAATACTCCATGTAGGCGAAGACCATGCCCAGCACGAGCGGGATCGAGCAGGCCACGACCACTCCGGCGCGCAGACCGAGGCTCACAAAGCTGACCGCAAGGACGATTGCGATCGCTTCCCACAGCGCCTTCGTGAAGCCGCCAACGGCCTCCTCGACGACCACCGGCTGGTCGGCAACGAGATGCGCCTCGATGCCGATCGGCAATTTGGCGATGATCTGCTCCATCTTGTGCGCCACAGCCTCGCCGAAGGTGAGGTTGTTGCCGCCCTGCGCCATCGAGATGGCCAGTCCGATCGCCAGTTCGCCATTGAATCGAAACATCGGCTGCGGCGGATCCGCGTAGCCTTTGCTTATCGAGGCCACATCAGCGAGACGAAAGAATTTGCCGTTGGCATAAAGATTGATGCGCTTCAGATCGTCGACAGAGTTGAAGGCACCGGAGACGCGGATCGCGTATTTCTCGAGACCGGTCTGAACGACGCCGGAGGGCGTGACGGCGTTTTGCTCCTGCAAACTCGAGATGACCTGATCGCGACTGACGCCCAGTCCGGCGAGCTGGTGGGTGTCGAATTCGAGATAGAATTTCTGATCCTGGGCTCCAATTAGCTGCGCCTTTACGGCATTCTTGATCGTCAATATCTGCGTGCGAATGCGTTCGACATAGTCGCGCAGCTCGCGGTGCGTAAACCCGTCGGCCGTGAACGCGTAAATGATGCCAAAGACGTCGCCGAACTCGTCATTGAAAGTCGGCCCCAGGACACCCTGCGGCAACGTCGCCTTGATGTCCGAGACCTTCTTGCGAACCTGATACCAGATGTCCGGGATCGCCTCCTTCGGCGTACTGTCGAGAACGTTGACATAGACCGTCGAGACCCCGGGCTTGGTTTCGCTCTTGAGGTAGTAGAGCGATGGCGTTTCCTGCAGTTTCTTCTCGATCCGATCGGTGATCTGCAGCATCGTGTCGTCGATCGTGGCGCCCGGCCAATAGGTCCGCACGATCATTGTCTTGATCGAAAAAGAGGGATCCTCCTCGCGGCCCAGCTGCTTATAGGAAAGGACGCCCGCGGCGACAAAGAGGATCATCAGAAACCAAACGAAGGGGCGATGGTTGATCGCCCATTCGGAGAGATTGAAGCCCTTCATTGCGTGGCACTCGCGTCCATGAGGGCCACTTTCTGACCGGGGAGCAATTTCTGTACCCCGGCGGTTACCACGACGTCTCCCTGCGCAAGCCCGTCGCCCACGATGACCGAGTCGCCCTGATAGCGCTGCACGGTGATCGGTTTCAGCTGCACCGTCTTGTCCTTCTCGACGAGCCAGACGGCCGGCTTACCGTCCTTCTGGAAGAGCGCACTCCCCGGTATCATGACGGTCTGGCCCTGCTCCAAGGTCACGGTGCCGACCACGTTGGCGCCGAGCCGCATCTGTGGCGGCGCATCGGGAAGCGAGACGCGCACGGTGTAGGTGCGCGTCGTGGGGTCGGCCTGCGGCGAGATATAGCGCACCTTGCCCGCGGTTTCGATTTCGGGATTGTTGACGAGGTGGACCGTTACGGTCGGGTCTTTCGGCGGGCTCTTGAGTGTGCCCTCGGCGATATTGAAGACCGCCTCACGCTCCCCGGGCCGGGCCAAACGGACGACCATCTGCCCAGCGCTGACGACCTGTCCCGCATCGGCGCCGACGGCCGTGATGACCCCATCATAATCCGCCTTCAGATCGGTATAGCCGAGATTTTCGCTCGCTTGGACCTGCTTGGCACGCGCCGCATCGAGCTGGGCTTGCGCGGTCTTGAAGGCTTTGACTGCCTGATCGTACTTGACTTGCGTGGTATGGCCGTTCTTAAGCAGAGCGGCCTGCCGGGCCTCCTGGGCCTCGCTCCGTGTGACCTCCGCAGCCGCGGCCGCGACCTCGGCCTTCGCGACCTCGAAATCCTGGCGATACTGCTGCGGGTCGAGGCGAGCGAGGAGATCGCCTGTCTTCACTTGCGTCCCGACATCGACCGGCCGCTCGAGGATCTTGCCGTTGACCCGAAAACCGAGATCGGCCTGGTAGCGCGGCTGGATCTCGCCCGTCAACGAGACCCGCTCTCCCCCTTCCTGCAATTCTACCGTAACCGTACGCACCGGCCGGATGACCGTCGCTGCGGCCTTCTCCTCTTTGTGACAGGCCGCTAAGACCAGCAGAACGAGAGCGCCGACCGTCCCCATCGCATAGGGCAGCAATCGGGTCGTGCGCGCCCGTACAAATTTTGCTCCGCTCATCATCAGCACATCACTCGGTCTGGGTTGGCTCTGGCTCGAGAGCAAGATGGTAGTCGCCGCGAAAGCCTCATGAAGATAGATCATCGCGCCGCCCCGAGCACTACCCAGACCGGCGGTGATTGGTGTTCTTCTGACTAGTCGGCGTCAGACAGCGGGAGCACCCGGTCCTTGGATGGTGATTTCGATGCGGCGATTCGCCGCCCGGCCCTCCGGCGTGTCATTCGAGGCTACCGGATGGGTCTCGCCGAAACCCTTGGCCGATATGATATTGGGGTTGACGCCTTGCGACACCAGAAAGCTCACCACCGAAGCGGCGCGTCGCGTCGACAGGACGAGATTGTCAGGGATGCCCTGTCGCTGCAGTGCCGGTCCGACGGATGTATTGTCAGTGTATCCGTAGACGACCACTTTAGCATTCTGCAGATTTCGCAGCTTTGGGGGTATATTGTTCGCGAGTTCCGCTTGGCCGGCTGGGCCCAACTGGAAGCCGCCCTCCGGGAACAGCACGTCACCGGCCTCGACGAATTTTTGCTCTGCCTGTGACCGGGCGAGTTGCGCCTTCAGCTCCTGGTTCTCTGCCTGTAGCTGATCGTACGCACTTTGCGATACACAAACTCCCGGTATCAGCGCCGCTATAGGCAGAATCCACGCCGCGACCGCCAAATTTCTAATCATGGCTCTGTCTCCGAAAGAGTTTCTACAGCGTGGGCAAAACTTGCCCATAACGAGCATTGATCTGAAGCAACTGCCCTCGACTACCGGCGCGCACGGAATCTGCGGGTCGCGGACGGCCTGCGACTTCGACGGTGCCGCCGGCGGCCAGCGGGGTGTCGTGCGAACAATCGGGGCGCTGCGCGCGCTGTTTTTGGTGGACGGATGAGTGATGACCGCCGAGAGTTGTGTTGATGGGCGCGCCTTGATGCCGAAGACGGAAGAGGAGAGGGGTATGCGATCCTGGTCACTACGCCGCTTGTCGACTGCGCTCGCTGTATGCGTTCTCCTGCCAGCGACGGCGCAAGCCCAAGTTCTCCCATTCTTCGGGTTCCGAGGTCCTGGCCTTTCGCCTGAGGACAACCGACTATTCTTCGAGAGCGTGGCGCGATTGAATGAGGCCGAGCCGAGCCAGGTTGGGCGCTCTGATGCGTGGAGCAATCCGCAGACCAGCACTTCCGGCACCAACACAATCCTCCGGGTGTTCCACTCAGGTGGCATGGTCTGCCACCGGGTGCGGCATCACATCGTCATCGCCGGACGGCCCTCAGGTAGCGACTACCGCCTCACCTGGTGCCTTACCCAGAGCGGGGAATGGAAGACCAAGGGCTAACCCGCCATTGCGGCGCCTTAGCCGCGTGATAACCTCCACGCGCTCCCAATTCTCCAAAACTGGGAATTGCAGGTCGCGGTAGTTGGTTCCCATCACTCCCAGCATCCGCATAGGGTCAGATCTCAGGCACCCGCCGAGCGCGTTCGTAGGACCGGCGCAGTAACGCAAACAGGCTGCCACCCGTCGCGGCCCCCAAGACATAGATGACGAAGAAAAAAATGGCGATGGGCGCACGGACGCTGAAGCCCAGAAACGATAACGTGACGGTCTCGAGATTTTGTATGGCGAAGATGATTGTTGCGGCCGCGACCAAGGCAATGATCGTCAAATATATCCAGCGCATGGAAAGACCCCTGGTATCAATAGACGAGCATCTAAGGCTCAGCAGTTTGCGGCTAGAGATGGCGTAGATCGCTGGTCACGCCGAGCCGTATCGTCGCAAGCCCAAGCCGAGCCCAATCCAGCCTGCGCCGGCGATGATGAGGTCGATGCCGAGGAAAAGTCCGAGGATATAGAGGCTGGAAACGGGCCAGTGCGCCAAAATTACCAGTCCGAGGAGAAACGTGATCGCGCCGGACACGACGATCCAGATCCAAGGCGTTCCCTCTTTCACACTGAAGGCCAGAATGATTCGCATGATGCCAGAGGCAATCAGCGCGACGCCGAGAATGAGCGTCAGCACCGCCGCCGCCAGCAACGGGTTTTCGAATGCGACGAAGCCGGCGACGATGTAGAGGGCGCCGAGCAGGACCCAGAATAGAAACTTACCCCACGTCCTCACCTGGAAGGCTTGAATCACCTCGGCGACGCCCGCGATCAGCATCATGATGCCGACGACGAAAACGCTCGCGACGGTTGCCATGACGACGCTGCCGAGCGCGATGAAACCGACGATCACATAAACCACGCCGAGGGCCACGATCCAACCCGATTTGGCGCGCAACGGGTGGAGCGCGGATGCAGGTTTAAAGGGCTTGGCGGCCCCTGTAGTGCTGGTCATGGTGCTGCTCCATATGCTGGTATGCGGCCTTTCACGTTAATCCACTCGGGATTGATTCAAAAGCTTCGCCGCGAGGGAGGATAGAGGGTGGATACGGCCTGGCGGCTTTGCTTTCGACCCACCCAAGTGCAGAGCCGAATAATCGCGTGATCTACAACGTGTCTAAATGCACAGAATCTCGTCGGCTTCACAGCAGCTTAAAGAGTCGGCTTGACAGTGTCGCAGCAGGTACGTTCCGGCGCAGGAAGCGCAATGTCGCGCTCGCGATCTCCTCCACGCAGGCTTGAAGTCCAGACGCCTTAGGCGGGGTGCCAACGATTAGTCTTACTGAGTCATAAAATCCGACATCGTGTAATTGTGTGTCGAACGACCGCAAGATGTGGTCTTTAGGCCTATCTTTTTCCGGATCGGGGGACCGGAATGGAAAGCGG
>JBARIB010000010.1:0-1555 GCA_049799535.1 Allostellaceae bacterium
CGGTGCGGCTGGTGACCGGCGATACCGACCGCGTGTCGGTCGGCGGCGGCTCGCATTCGGGGCGCGCCTTGCGCCTCGCCAGTATCGTCATGCTGAACGCGTCGCGCGACATCATCGCCAAGGGCACGCAGATCGCCAGCCACGTTCTCGAAGCGGCTCCAGCCGATCTCGAATTCACCGGCGGCCGCTTCCGCGTCAAGGGAACCGACCGCTCGCTCGGTATCTTCGAGGCCGCGGCCGAGGCCTTGCGCCGCAACGAGCTGCCCAACGACTGGCGCGGCCCGCTCGCGGCGGAAAGCGACGAGACGGTTAACCTCGCCAGTTTCCCGTATGGCTGCCATGTCTGCGAGGTCGAGGTCGACCCCAATAGCGGGGTGGTCGAGATCGTGCGCTATTGCGCGGTCGTCGATGTCGGCCGCGCCGTCAACCCGCTGATCGTGCACGGCCAGATCCATGGAGGCATCACGCACGGTCTGGGCCAAGCACTGAGCGAATACTGCGCCTATGACCAGGAAACCGGTCAACTGTTGTCAGGCTCGCTGATGGATTACGCCTTGCCGCGCGCCGACCGGCTACCGTTCTTTACGACCGAGCTTAGCGAAGTGCCGACCCCGACCCACCCGCTCGGCATCCGCCCGGCCGGCGAAGGCGGCACGACGCCGGTGCTGGGCGTCGTCATCAACGCGATTGTCGATGCGCTTGCGGAGTTCGGCGTCACCCACATCGAAATGCCGGCCACCTCCGAACGCGTCTGGCGCGCGATCCGCCGCAAACCTTTCCAGCCCGGGGCAGCTCAAGAACCCATTTCCGCAGGCTTGGTAACTTCGAGCGCGGTTTGAGCGCCCAGGCCGGACTGTATCGCGGCGGGAAAAGAGGTGTCTCGCTGCTGCTTCGGGCCAAATGGCGGCCGCTGCTTTATCTCGTCCTGCTACTGGCGGGCGCGATACCGGTTGGCGCTCTTGCCGCCGATTATGCGGACGGACTTGCCCCACCGGGTGTGCCAGCGAGCGCGTTTCCAGCGCCGAGCCGGCCAGTAGCCGGCATCGTCACCGATACCTGGCATGATGAGCAATCACGTGATCGGGCGGGGGAGGCCGAGCGTGTGATGAATCTTCTTGGCGTGAATACCGGGCGCGACGTCGCCGATATCGGGGCCGGGAGCGGCTACTACACGGTCCGTTTGGCGCGGCGGGTCGGGCCGACTGGGCATGTCTACGCCGAGGATGTCGTGCCCGATTATCTCGAGCGCCTGGCGCGGCGCGTTGCCGCCGAAGGTCTGGAGCCTATCGTCACGGTGCTGCGGGGCGATCCACACGACCCGCGATTGCCGCCGCACTCGCTCGATCTCGCTCTGCTCGTGCATATGTATCACGAAGTCGCCCAGCCCTACGGGCTGTTATGGAATCTGCGTCCGGCCCTGCGGCCCGGCGCCCGCGTTGCGATCATCGATGCACGCAAGCAGACAGCTCAGCATGGCACTCCGCCCAATCTCTTGCGTTGCGAGCTCAGTGCTGCGGGGTTCGGGCAGACAGCGTTCTACGACCTGCAAGAAGAC
>JBARIB010000011.1:0-17498 GCA_049799535.1 Allostellaceae bacterium
AAGCGACAGTGCTCGATGAGGCGGCATCGGCGCTGTTTTGGTGCGCCGTTCGCGACGTTGCTCCATTCATTCTCCTCAGCGATCAAGCAGTCTGGCGCGTATCGATCGCGCCGAGCCGCGGCGCCGAGCTGGGTGAGGCGATCGCGCGCCAACTCGACGCCAGCTGGTATCTCGATTGGGGAGGCGGACTTCTGTGGATCGCGGTCGCCGAGGCCAATGATGGGGGCGCTGCTGTCATACGTGCGGCAATCCGCGGAGCCGATGGGCGCGGCACCGGCCACGCCACCTTAATCAGGGCCTCACCAGCGCTGCGCCGGGCAATCCCGGTGTTTGAGCCGCAAGCACCGGGATTGGCTGCGCTCGCAGCGCGGGTCAAGGAGGGCTTCGATCCGCGTCGCATACTCAATCCGGGCCGCATGGTCGAAGGGAGCTAACCCGGTGCGGACAGATTTTACACCCGAGCAGCTTGCAGATCCCGATAATGCCGCATCAGAGAAGATCCTGCGGACCTGCACGCATTGCGGATTTTGCACCGCGACTTGCCCGACATATGTCTTGCTTGGGGACGAACTGGATAGCCCACGCGGGCGGATCTACTTGATCAAGGAAATGCTCGCAGGTGGCGATAAGGTCACGGCGGATACGGTCAAGCACATCGATCGCTGTCTCTCCTGCCTCGCCTGTATGACGACGTGCCCGTCGGGCGTTAATTACATGCACCTGGTTGATCATGCTCGGCGATGGATCGAACAAAATTATCGGCGGCCCTTGAGCGACCGAGCCCTACGATGGTTGCTCGGCACGGTTCTACCCCGACCGCTGTTGTTCAGGCTGGCCCTCCGCGCCGCAGCTCTTTCGCGACCTCTGGGACGGCTTCTGCCGGGCCGTCTCGCTGCTTTGTTTGCACTTGTCCCAAATGTAGTTCCGGCCGCTTCTTCGACAGATCGGCCGCACGTCTTTCCGTCCAAGAGCGTGCGGAGGATGCGGATAGCCCTTTTGCCCGGCTGCGCGCAACGAGTTCTGGCACCTGAGATCAATGAGGCGACGATCCGGGTTTTGACCCGCCACGGTGCTGAAGTCGTCATCGCAAAGGAAAGCGCTTGCTGCGGCGCTCTCGTCCACCATCTCGGGCAGGAGCGTGCGGCGCTTGATTTCGCGCGCGCCAATATCGACGCTTGGGAACGCGAGCTTTTGGCCGACGGTCTCGACGCCATCGTAATCAATGCCTCCGGTTGCGGCACCATGGTGAAAGACTACGGCTTTGTGCTTCGGGAGGACCCGATCTATGCCGCAAAAGCGGCGCAGATCGCTGCCCTTGCACGTGATGTCACCGAGGTGATTGCGGATCTCGGCCTCAGCAAACAATGGGATTCGGCACCGGGAACTGGGCGACGGGTCGCGTATCATTCGGCCTGCTCGATGCAGCATGGTCAAAGGATCGACGCCGGGCCAAAAGCCCTCCTCGCCGCGATGGGGTTTGAGCCGGTCGAGGTGCCCGAGGGCCACCTTTGCTGCGGTTCCGCAGGAACCTACAACATACTGCAGCCCGAGATCGCAGCAGCTCTGCGCGAGCGCAAGCTGGCAAATATCGCGACCACCCGCGCGGACCTAGTGGCGACCGGGAATATCGGTTGCATGACCCACCTCGTCCCCGGCTGTCGCGTGCCCATTGTCCACACCGTCGAACTCCTCGACTGGGCGACCGGCGGTCCGATGCCAAAAGCCCTGCAGGTTGCTCATCGATCCCTGGCGGAAATAGCCGGCGATCAACAACGAAATCGAGAGGGCACCAAGACCGACCATAATGGGTTCCGCCCAGCCAGAGCCGCCAGACAGCCACCGCTCGCCAGCCGCACCGAGAGCAACATAGGTGATAGTCATCGGTAATTGGCCGACCAAAGATCCAAAAGCATAATCCCTCAGTGACAGTCGAGTGAGCGCAAGCCCGTAATTTGCCGCGCTGTGGGGAATTGCGGGAATCAGCCGCAATAACGCCACGCTGCGCCAACCGCCGCGCTCCACTTGCTGCAAGAGCGGCTCAATGCGCGAGCCACGCTTGGCCTCGAACCATCCACCTTTGATGTAACGGGCAACCAGAAATCCTGCGCACGCACCAGCGACGCTGCCCAACTCTGCCCAAACGATGCCCCATCCGATGCCGAACAGCATCCCCGCGAGTATCGCGAACGGCGTGCGCGGGACGAATAAAAGACTAGCCAGGATGTGAACAACTAAAAAGCCTACCGGAGTTAATGAATCTGAGCCGATCGCATTCGTGAGGGCAACCGGATCGAGAACGGATCTCCATCGCCACGCCACGGCTGACCCAATTACGAGCAGTGCAACAAGGAGCAAACGAGCCGCCCGTTGAAAGACTGCATTGGGGTTGAACGTCCCTGTTCCCCCACCATCAGCGGGCATTACGGTGTCCTTGCGACCGGCAAAGGGAGGGGCGTTTGCCTATCAGGAACGTACTCATCAAGGATGTGTGGCCTGGCTGAGCGGCGCTTCAGCCACATGACCCCCAATAGGTCGATAACTCCGATACAAAGACGGTCGAAAACACCGTATTTCGAGATCCCCCTCAAGCGCGGCCGATGATTCACCGGCACTGAGTGGACCTTTCCGCCTTCTCGCATGACCAACGCAGGCAGAAATCGGTGCATATGATTGAAATAGGGCAGCTCCAAAAAGAGCGAGCGCGGGAACAGCTTCAACCCGCAACCAGAATCGGGCGTGTCGTCTCCGAGCAGTCGGGATCGTAATCCATTGGCGATTTGCGAGGCAGCACGCTTCGACCACTTATCCTGCCGGTTTTCGCGATAGCCGTTGACGAGAACCGGGGCAATCCCGGAACTCGCCATCGCGAGATACCACAGCTTGCGGATGTCGGCGGGGTCATTCTGACCATCTCCGTCGAGCGTTGCGATCCAACCGGCGCGCGCCGCCCGTACGCCGGTGCGAATCGCCAAGCTCTGCCCGCAGCTTTGTGAATGACGCAGCAGACGCAATTGCGGCGCCACGGCCGCAATTCCAAGGATTTCGACTTCGGTCTCGTCATCGCTGCCATCATCGACGACGATGATTTCGTACTCAATGAAACCCTCGAGTGCGGCGCGTACCTCCGCGACCAGCGGCGCAACGTTCCCGGCCTCGTTTCTTGCCGGGATCACAACAGAAAGATCCATGAGCCGACCCCGAGAGCCAGTATATCACGGTCGGCAGATCGTATACCCAGTGGCGCGCATTGCGGCGCCGTGCTTCATCGATCGACCCATGCGATCCTAAGCACATTGGTGGCACCAGGGGTACCGAACGGGACACCGGCGGTTACCACCACGCGTTGCCCCGGCGCTGAAATTTCTTCGCGGTGGGCGATACGCACTGCTCTTTGCACCATATCCCCAAAGCTCTTGATGTCGGCTGTATGCACGCAGTGAGCACCCCACAACAGCGCTAGGCGCCGGGCTGTGCCCAAGTTTGATGTCAGCACCAGAATCGGGACCTCGGGCCGCTCGCGCGCGGCCCGCAGGGCGGTCGCGCCCGAGGTGGTGTAGGAAACAATTGCCGACGCGTCGATCGTGCGCGCGACCTGGCATGCGGCAGCACTTATAGCATCGGGGGCTGTATGCTCGTGTTCGATGTTTGTGCTTCCCAGTATCGAAAAATAGAGCGGGTCTTCCTGTACCCGGCAGGCGATACGGTCCATCATTGCGACCGCCTCTGTCGGGTAACAGCCGGCAGCGGTTTCGGCGGATAGCATCACTGCATCCGCTCCCTCATAAACCGCGGTGGCGACATCCGACGCCTCTGCCCGGGTCGGTGTCGGCGACGTAATCATCGATTCCAGCATTTGGGTCGCGACGATAACCGGTTTGCCGGCAAGTCGGCAGGCATGGACAACCTGCTTTTGCACTCGCGGCACCTCCTCAGGAGGCATCTCGACGCCGAGATCGCCGCGTGCGACCATTACGGCGTCGGTAAGCTCGATAATTTCGCTCAAGTGCTGAATTGCCGAAGGCTTCTCCAACTTTACCATTGTTCCAGCACGCCCGCCGACCAACTTGCGGGCCTCGGCGACATCATCGGGGCGCTGAACAAAGGAGAACGCAATCCAATCGGCCCCGTGTTCGAGCGCAAATGAGAGGTCGGACCGGTCCTTCTCGGTTATCGCTGCCACCGGCAGTATGGCATTGGGCACATTGACCCCCTTCCGGTCCGATAGAGGACCGCCGATCAGGCAAAGGGTATCGGCAAAACCAGCCCCGCAACTCTCGACCTGGAGTCGAACCTTGCCATCGTCGAGAAGCAATTGGGTGCCCGGCCGCACTGCCTCGAAGATCTCAGGATGTGGTAGCGGAGCCCGGTGTCTGTCGCCTGCGTGTTGATCGAGGTCGACGCGGAAGTGCTCGCCCGCGGCAAGCTCTACCCGCCCTTCGGCGAAGGTGCCGAGCCGCAGCTTTGGTCCTTGCAAATCGGCCAGAATGCCGATCGGGCGACCAATATCGCGTTCCAACGCGCGGATCGTCTCGAAACGTTTGCGGTGATCGTCGTGCGTTCCGTGGCTGAAATTAAGCCGAAACACATCGACACCCGCCTCGAACAGAGCACGGATAATTTCAGGCTTTGAACTCGACGGGCCAAGGGTCGCGACGATCTTCGCGCTACGTCTGCGCCTCATATTCGTCTCCCCTTTTGACTATCCGGTCGGGCACCGCGTCCCCTGAAAGCCATCGGTATCCGAGAAGGCTGGTCAGCCGCTCGTAGGGTCTGCAAGCCCGGCAAAAAGCCGCACCCGGGCCACTCGGCCACATTAATATTCCATCTTGCCAAGCGGGTTGCCATCCCATATCGAGCCGATTCGCATATGCCAATCCTGGATCTTTGCTAAGCAGGTTGGCGACGCTCCTTATGAAGGAGGTAGCTCTTGACGTCTCTCGGCGCCCGAGCCGTGGTGCGCGTGGCATTGTTGGCATTGTTGTTGAGCGCCGCCACGGCAAGCCGGGCCGAGCCGCCGGAAACACCGTTCTCAGAGATTTTCGCTGAGCTGGCCGCTAAACTGGTCGGGGTCGTCGTTAATATCTCCACCACCCAGTCGAATCCGCCTTCGCCGGCAAAGGCAACCCCGGAAACTCAGCCACCGTCCCCGGGAGCGCCACTCGATGAATTTTTCCGCGATTTTTTCGGCGACAAGGGTGGACATGGCGGGCCTGCACCGCCGGCTCCGCGGGCTGCTTCGCTCGGTTCGGGTTTTATCATTGACCCATCTGGTCTTATCGTCACCAACAACCATGTGATCGCCAACGCAGAGCAGATCTCCGTGACCTTGTCCGACGACACAACTTTGCAAGCCGAGGTCATCGGACGCGATGCAGTCACCGATTTGGCGCTCCTCAAGGTCGAGTCAAAGACACCGTTGCCGGCCGCGGCATGGGGTGATTCGAATAAGACGAGAGTGGGCGACTGGGTGCTCGCGATCGGCAATCCCTTCGGGCTAGGCGGTACGGTCACATCCGGCATCATCTCGGCCACGGCGCGCGATATTCATTCGAGCCCTTACGACGATTTTCTACAAACCGATGCATCGATAAACCGCGGGAATTCCGGTGGGCCGATGTTCAATCTTTCCGGTGAGGTGATCGGCATAAACACGGCCATCTTTTCGCCTTCAGGGGGCTCGATCGGCATCGGTTTTGCTATCCCTTCAACAATGGCTAGGCCGATTATCGAGCAGTTGAAGGCGGCGGGCAAAGTTGAGCGGGGTTGGATCGGCGCGCGCATCCAGCCAGTCACCGATGAGATTGCTGAGGCTGTCGGGCTTGACAAGGGTCGGGGCGCCATGATCGCCGCGGTTGACATGCCGAGTCCGGCGGCGCAGGCGAAACTGCAGCCCGGAGACATAATTTTAACTTATGACGGCAAGCCCATTGACCGCAGCCGGCAGCTGCCGCGACTGGTTGCAGATACCCCGCCGGAGAAACCGGTCAAATTGGGGGTATGGCGGGATGGTAAGGAGCAGGAAGTCGAACTCAAAGTCGCTGCATTGAACCCGAATCGTCCGGCTCCACCTCCGCCGGAACCGGAAAAACCGAAGCCGCCGCCAACGATCGATGCACTCGGTCTCAAACTCACCAAGCTGACACCCGAATTGCGAAAGCAGTTCTCGTTGCCCGACACGGCGAAGGGGGTCGTCATCACCGAGGTTCCGCCAAACAGCCCTGCAGCTGCGCAGGCTCTGCGCCCGGGTGATCTGGTGATCGCGGTAGGTCACGAACCCGTGTCAGCTCCCGAGGAAGTGGCGCAGAAACTCGCGGCCGCTAAAAAGAACGGGCACAAGAATGTGCTCGTGCGTGTAGAACGGGAGGGGAATTTCCGTTTTGTCGCGCTGCCACTCGAAACGGGTTGAGGGGACCGCGGGCGGCTCGCTATTCCGCCGCCATTGCCGGCGTCACTGCCGGCGATCGGAATCGCGACAGGAGCACTGCCTCCTTGGCCTTCACATGTTCGATATTGGCTTGCTTGACGTGACCGAAACCGCGGATTTCGAGCGGTAAGGCCGCCAGCTCGATCGCCGTTTTGTGATTGGCAGGTGACAGATCAGCGAGGATCTCCTCTATCCGCGCCTCGTACTCGGCGATCAGCTGTCGGTCAATGCGCCGTTCCTCGCTGACGGCGAATATATCAAGCGGGGTGCCGCGCAGCCGGCGCAGTTTCGCAAGCACGCGGAATACCGAAAGCATCCATGGACCGTAAGCGCTTTTGCGAAAGTGCCCGGATTGCGGATCGCGCTCGGCAAAGTGCGGTGGGGCCAAGTGGAAATTTAGCCGATATTCACCTTCGAAACGTTCGGCAACACGCTTCAGAAAGTCGGTATCGGTGTAGAGCCGGGCGACCTCGTATTCGTCCTTGTAAGCCATCAGCTTGAACAGCGCGCGCGCGACGGTATCGGTCAAAACCGTCGAGCCGGCCAGATTTGCGGTCTCGGCTGAACGGACGCGCCCGACTATGGCGCGATAACGGGCGGCGTATGCGGCATTCTGATACTCGGTCAGGAACGCCACCCGCCGCTCGATGACTTCGTCCAGGGTTTCGGAGATACGATGGCTCTCGGGGACTGCGGCGGCTGGCATAGCTCGGGCTGCGACCAGCGCTAAATCGACGGCAGCCCGTCGTCCCCATCGAAAAGCCCTCTGGTTGAAGTCGACGGCCACGCCATTTAATGCAATCGCCCGGTCGATTGCCTCGGCCGAAACGGGCACTGCGCCGCGCTGATAGGCGTAGCCGAGCATGAAAAGATTGGTCGCGATCGAGTCCCCCAGCAGTCCTGTGGCGATCCTGGTAGCATCGAGGAACTCGGTGCCGTCTTCCCCAGCGGCGGCGGCAATGCTGCCGGTAAAATCGCGACTCGGGAGTTTGAGGTCGGGATTGCGGGTAAAATCTCCGGTGATCGTCTCGTGCATGTTTACGATAGCGCGGCTGTAGCTCGGACGCAGTTTCGACAACGCGTCGGCGCTACCGGAAACGACAAGATCGCACCCCAACAACAATCGTGCACCGCCGGCGGCAATTCGCACGGCGTGGATTTCGCTCGGCGAAGAGGCGATGCGGATATGGCTGTAAACGGCGCCGCCCTTCTGAGCGAGGCCGGTCATATCGAGAACTGTGCAGCCCTTGTGTTCGAGGTGCGCCGCCATACCGAGCAGCGCGCCGATTGTCACGACGCCCGTTCCGCCAATGCCGGTGACCAGGATCCCGTACGGCTCGTCTAAAGCGGGATGGGCCGGTTCGGGCAGCGGCGGCAAATTTTCTTCGCCAAGATCTGCAGGAGGGCGCTGTCTCAACTTGCCGCCATGTACCGTTACAAAGCTCGGGCAGAAGCCTTCGACACAGGAGAAATCCTTGTTGCAGCTCGACTGATCGATTGCTCGCTTGCGGCCGTACTCCGTCTCGATCGGCACGACCGAGAGACAGTTGGAGGTCTTTGAACAATCGCCGCAGCCCTCGCAGACGAGGTCATTGATGACCACGCGTTTCGCAGGGTCGGGAAAGCGGCCGCGTTTGCGGCGTCGGCGTTTCTCAGCGGCGCAAGTCTGGTCGTAAACGATCGCCGTGACGCCGGTGATTTCGCGCAACTCTCGCTGCACCGCATCGAGGTCGTCGCGACGGCGCACCTTCACCCCCGGTGCGAAGTCGACCCCCGCTGGGTATTTCTCCGGTTCGTCGGTCACGACGGCGATCCGCCGCACCCCCTCGGCAGCGAGCTGACGGGTCAGCATGGGCACAGTCAGACCGCCATCGATCGGCTGACCGCCGGTCATCGCTACGGCATCGTTGAAGAGTAGCTTGTAGGTGATATTGACCTGGGCTGCGACCGCAGCGCGTATCGCCAGTATACCCGAATGGGTGTAGGTGCCGTCGCCAAGATTGGCGAAAACATGCTGCGTCTCGGTGAACGGAGCCTGGCCAATCCACGGTACGCCTTCCCCGCCCATCTGGGTGAAGGTCGCAGTCGACCGGTCCATGAACTGCGCGAGATAATGACAACCTATCCCGGCGAGCGCACGGCTGCCCTCGGGCACCTTAGTCGAGGTGTTGTGCGGGCATCCTGAGCAGAAATATGGAGTCCGGCTGAACGGCACGACATTGCCGCCTAGCTGGCGTTCCTTGGCTTCGAGAAAAGAAAGGCGTTCGGCAATGCGCGGTGAAGTATGAAAACGAGCGATGCGCTGCGCGATCACTCGGGCAATCTGCGCGGGCGTCAGCTCGCCATTTGACGGCAAAATCCAGTTACGGTTCTCGTCGAACTTGCCGATGATCCTCGGGCGGACGTCCTCGCGCCAATTGTAGAGTTGTTCCTTAAATTGATTCTCGATGACCGCACGTTTTTCTTCGATGACCAGAATTTCCTCCAGCCCCTCGGCAAAATGCCGAATGCCCTCGCGTTCCAGTGGCCAGGACATCGCGACCTTGTAGAGCCGAAAGCCGATTTCGGCCGCATGCTTGTCGTCGATGCCCAGATCATCGAGCGCCTGGCGCACGTCGAGGTAGGATTTTCCGGTCGTGACGATACCGAAGCGCGGTCGCGGGCTATCGATGACAATCCGGTCGAGCCGGTTGGCTCGCGCGAATGCTAATGCGGCATAAAGCTTATATTTGTGCAGCCGATATTCCTGCTCCAGCGGCTGGTCGGGCCAGCGAATATTGAGCCCGCCGGGCGGCATTTCGAAATCATCGGGCAGCGTAATCTGGATGCGCTCCGGGCCGATCTCGACAGAGGCGGAGCTGTCGACGGTTTCCGCGATTGTCTTGAAGGCGATCCAACATCCCGAATACCGCGACATCGCCCAGCCATAAAGGCCGAGATCGAGGATTTCCTGCACTCCCGAGGGGTTCAGTACCGGGATGCAGGCATCCATAAAGGCATATTCTGATTGGTGAGGCAGGGTAGAAGATTTACAGGTGTGGTCGTCCCCGGCGAGCAGGAGGACGCCGCCATGCGGAGCTGAGCCCGCGGCATTGCCGTGTTTCAAAGCGTCACCGCTGCGATCGACACCGGGCCCCTTGCCGTACCACATGGCGAAAACGCCGTCGTATATTGCGCCGGGGAACAGGCCGATCTGCTGGCTTCCCCAGACCGCCGTCGCGCCGAGTTCTTCGTTGATTGCCGGCTGGAAACGGATGTGGTTGTGCTCAATAAACCGCCGCGCATTCCACAGAGCCTGATCAAGACCACCCAAAGGTGAACCGCGATAACCTGAAATAAAGCAACCAGTATTGAAAGCCGCCGCAGCGTCGCGTTGCCGCTGCATCATAGGCAACCGCACCAGTGCTTGGGTGCCGGTCAGGTAGATCCGTCCCTTCTCAAGTGTATATTTGTCGTCGAGGGTGACTGGCGCCAGCGCCATCGCGACCTCCCAAGCGGTGCCCCTAAAACTATCGAAACGTAGTGTTTCCTCGGTGCTTGCTCAATGACGGTGGTATCTGATTTGGGCCACCCGACCGCACCTCGCGACAGCCGCGGACGAGGCTCCTCCTTTCGCTGAAAACCGCAATCCAAGCATCTCTCCAAATCTCGATACTCGTTGCGGCGCTGCCTGCCGGAGCGTAATTGAAGGGAGTTGAGTTCTGCTTCTAGCGTTTGGGTCGCCGCCATGCCCGAAACCGCTCTCCGTCGTACCACTTTCGAAGATACGCTCCTCGCCTCGTTGCGGAGGCTCCTCGGTGACCGGCTCTCTACATCCGCTGCCGTCTGCGCCCATCACGGTAAGGACGAATCCTACCACCCGCCGCATGCTCCGGATGCTGTTGCATTCGCGCACAGCACCGATGAGGTCTCTGCCATCGTCAAGCTGTGCGCCGATCATAAAACTCCAGTAATTGCGTTCGGCACCGGCACTTCCCTCGAGGGCCATGTTGCGGCGCTGGCCGGTGGCGTCTGTATCGACATGTCGCAAATGAACCGGGTTTTGCGGGTCAACGCGGAAGACCTCGACGCAACTGTTGAGGCGGGCGTCACGCGCAAACAATTGAATGAGTATTTGCGAGATACTGGCTTGTTTTTCCCGATCGACCCCGGTGCGGATGCCTCGCTCGGCGGTATGGCTGCGACCCGCGCATCCGGCACCAACGCTGTGAGATACGGCACGATGCGCGAAAACGTGTTGGCGCTGACTGTCGTTCTTGCCGATGGCCGCGTCATCCGTACCGCGCGGCGAGCCCGCAAATCAGCAGCCGGATATGACTTGACCCGCTTGTTCGTCGGGTCGGAGGGCACGCTCGGGATTATAACCGAGCTAACTGTCCGGCTGTATGGCATTCCCGAGGCGGTCTCGGCTGCGGTCTGCGCCTTTGCGAGCATCGAGGGTGCGGTAAACACTGTCATTTCGACCATTCAGAGCGGCGTGCCGGTCGCCCGTATCGAGTTGCTGGATGAAGCGCAAATGGCCGCGATCAACAAGTATTCGAAGCTCGACCACAAGGTCGCGCCTACGCTCTTCTTTGAGTTTCATGGGACAGTCGCCGGAGTTGCGGAGCAAGCTGAGACTGTAAGGGGAATTGCGGCGGAGTATGGCGGCGCCGATTTCCGCTGGGCGACCACGCCTGAGGAACGCTCGAGGCTTTGGCAGGCAAGGCATGATGCCTATTATGCGGCGCTGGCTCTCCGCCCTGGATCCAAAGGACTGGCCACCGATGTCTGCGTCCCGATCTCACGGCTCGCAGAGTGCATCATTGAGACCAAGTCAGATCTTGCGCAGTGCTCAATTCCATATGCGTTGGTTGGCCATGTAGGCGACGGCAATTTTCATCTAGTCTTTATGATCGACCCGAATCGGCCTGAAGAGCTGGCCGAGGCCAACTATTTCAATGATCGCATGGTTACACGGGCGCTTGCAATGGAAGGCACCTGTACGGGTGAACACGGGGTCGGCTACGGCAAAATGAACTTCCTCGTGGCCGAGCATGGTGAAGCGGTCAGCGTTATGCGCACTATCAAGAAAGCACTCGATCCCGACGGCATTCTGAATCCCGGAAAAATCGTTCGCCTCTGATCCGATTGCGGTAGCAAGGGAACCGGTGTGCCGCCAAATTTTGCTGACGGACACATAAATTCCTTCACTATCGGCTGATTCGTTGCTACTTTGATTTATCTGAAAGGCTCGGGTCGCGGTGCTCCCGTCAGGCTTCGGCCAGCCGCTCGGCTGCAATCGTCGCTCTGGCCCTCGATATCTAGCTCTCAATAACGAGTGCTGTTCATCCGACGGCGCTGTTGAGCGCGCGTGGTTTGCGCCAGGCGAGGACGCAAAACAAAAAGCAGCACGCAAAGGGTCTGTACCAATGGAAAAACTCAGCAAAAGAGGGAAAATACCCCAACGAGACTGGCCATCTATCATCAAACGATATGAAGCCGGCGAGACTCTTACAAGTATAGCGAGAACCTATGCTTGTTCGCCGCCGGCGATCAGTTATGTCTTAAGCCGTAGCCGCGAGGCGAGTGCGCGGAGCCGAGAACAGGGGACAATGCGTGCCTCCGAACCCCGCCCTACCAAGCCCCGTGCGAGCGAGGCGTCTGCGGAAGAGGAAGCAGAAGAGATTACGGAAGCTGGCAATATAATCGGGGAGGCTGAGGAAGCGGAGACACCTGGCGCCCTCGATCCATTGGGCCGTGAGGCGTCGCGGGTTGAACCGGCTATAAATGGGGCAAAGGGAGTGACCGATAGCGGCGTGCAGATTGTCACGCATGCGGCCGGCGACACGGATCAGCATGTGGGCCCGCATGATCGCGACCCCCCACCCGAGCGTGGAAGTTCTCCGCCTGCCCCTGATCCCCGAACTATGGAGGGGCAAGCTGCGGAGCCGCGGCGAACTCTCCACCTTTCTCTATCGAAGGATGGCGCTCGACCCTCGAATTTGTCGGCTGATGGCGATCCGCCCGATGCTTCGGCTGCTCGGCCTTGGGCAAACCAAGAGCGAAGGGAGTACAATCGGACGCCTGAGAACCCTATGCCGCATGCCTTCTCGGTTCCGGGAGAATCAGCCGGCGTCGCAGAGAGGCCTCCTAAAGAAGGCGGTGCGTTTTTGGATCAGGCACTGCGCGAGCGGGTCGATGACGACATTTCGGCCTTCCTTGCCGCCTTCGATGCCGCCTTAGCCCAAGACACTGTTGAAAGTCGTGCCGGGCTGCGGGAGGCGACAGATCGCCTGCTGCGGGCTGGCGCCCGTATGCGCATTCAGCTTGAGCGTCTTGAGGCGCGTGTGCCGTTGTCCACTAGGGACCACAGTGAATGGACGCCGCCCACTTGGCGTCCCCGCTGAACACTGATGTCACGGAGCAGCCCCTCTTCCGCGGCTATCGTCGCGAATGAGGGGCTTCGCCCCGCCAGTGCCGACTAACCCTGATTTGCGTGCAGGTTCAGACCGACATATTGCGTAACCCCGCGCCGGTTTAGCAGTAGGAGGGCGCTTTTCTTAGGGGACGCAGCAACTTCTTTGAGTTTCTCTGCCGCTTCCTGCGGTGTCTGGACCGGCTGCTGGTCGATAGAGACGACCACATCGCCCTCACTCAACCCCACGTCGTCGGCGGCGCTGCCCGGATCGACCCGCGTAATCACCACGCCTTTTACATCTTTACCAATGTGGAGCTCGCGCCGAACCTGAGAGTTCAGCGGCGCGAAATGCATTCCCGAAGCCTGTGCCCGCGGCGATTCGTCTTCGTATTGGCCGCCGTTCGCAGAGGCTACTTTCTGGGAATTGGGGTACTCGCCCAGGGTCGTCTGAAGTTCGACCGTTTGGCCATTCCGCCAAACTTTCATCTTCGCATTGGTGTCGGGGGCGGTTTCGGCGACAAGTCGCGGTAAATCACGCAGCCGGCCAACTTCGTTGCCGTTGAAAGACAAAATCACGTCACCCTGCTTGAGGCCTGCTTTTGCCCCAGGGCTATCGGGGGTCACGACCGCGACCAGGGCGCCGTATTGGTTCGGCAATCCAATGCTCGCGGCAATGGCTGGCGTCACCTCCTGGATTTGCACACCGAGCCAGCCCCGACTTACCTTGCCGTGCTCTTCGAGCTGCGCGACGATGTTCTTGGCAACATTGGACGGTACAGCGAAGCCAATCCCCACACTTCCCCCATTGGGCGAGTAGATTGCGGTGTTGATGCCGATGACTTGGCCATCCAAGTTGAAAGTCGGCCCGCCGGAATTGCCGCGGTTTATCGGCGCGTCGATCTGCAGAAAATCATCGAACGGGCCTGAATGAATATCGCGCCCGCGTGCTGAGATGATGCCGGTTGTTACCGTCCCGCCGAGACCGAAGGGATTGCCGACCGCCATCACCCAGTCGCCGACCTGAGCCGCGCTGCTGTCGCCAAAGCTCACATACGGTAGAGGCTTGTCGGCTTTGATCTTAAGCACGGCGATATCGGTCTTGGAATCCCGTCCAATGATCTTCGCCGGGTACTTACTATTATCCTGAAGGGTCACTTCGACTTTGCTGGCGTTGCCCACCACGTGGCTGTTCGTCACCACGTCACCGGAAGGGTCAATGATGAACCCAGATCCAAGCGCAATCCGATGGAATTCAGCCCCCGGGACCTGAGGGAACAGGCGATGCTGCGCGCCTGGGTTCTGCTCGAAAAACCGGCGAAGGAATTCATCAAACGGCGAGCTTGGGAAGTCGGGCGATTGCCCCAGTTCAGGTTCGTCGCTCGTGTCGTCGGATGCGGCACTCTGTGTAACTGAAATGTTCACGACAGCCGGCAAAACCTTTTTTACAAGAGGCGCGAAACTCTCATGCTGCATCAGCGCAATCGGGGAAGTCATCGTCTCCGATGCCGGCGCTCCCGGTTGCGACGGGTTGTTTACGCCGGGTTGATTTTCGGCCCACACGAAAGGTGAGAGGGCAAGGGTCGCCCCCAATCCAAATCCGAGCGCCGCAGCTCGGCTCTTGCCCAGCCAGTGCCGGCGGTTTTCGTTAGCCTTGAGGTCAGCCAATTAATCCTCCTCCTGTGAAGTGGGGGCGCCCGCAGCCTGTGCCAAAGGCGCAGCTCACAAACGAGTCGCGCTACAATTGGATCGGAGAGCTAACAGACGCCTTTCAGGTGTATTAATTCGCTGTAACCTGTGATGGCGGCGCGACGGCCGGTAGCGCCTTCCACGGCGTTCGCCCGGGGGTTAGATTAACCAAGCTCACGACCTCTCCCGACATGCGGGGGGAAGTTAACAAGCCTTTGCTCTGGGGAAGGAGAGAAATGGCCCGGTATCGAGACTTAACCCTGTCTGAAATGACACCGGCCCAGCGCCGGGTTCACGATATGATTGTGTCCGGCCGACGCGGCCGGTTCGGGGGACCGTTTCAGCTGCTGATCCGTGCCCCAGAGATTTGCGAGCATGCGGCAAAGCTGGGCGAGCATTTGCGCTGGGGCACCTCGTTGCCGGATCGGCTCTCGGAGCTGGCGATCGTCACGACCGCCCAGTTTTGGCGCGCGCAATACGAATGGTACGCACACGCCCCGTTGGCCGAGAAGGCCGGCGTACCTGCTGCAGCAATCGAGGCGATCCGCGTTGGATCAACGCCAAGCTTCGATCGACAGGACGATGCCCTCGTTTACCGGATCTGTACTGAACTGTTCAAAAACCGCCGCCTCTCGGACGCGACTTTCGACGACGCGGTGGAAACGTTGGGCGAAACCGGTCTGGTCGAGGTCATCGGCATCATCGGCTACTACAGCTTGATCGGGAACACCTTGAATGTGTTCCAGGTCCAGGTGCCGGAAGGAGCCAAACCGCCCTTCCCAGAATAGCTCATGCCGCTTGCGGCAAGCCTCGCTCGAGCAAGCTAGCCAGGCGTCGAGCGAAGGCGGGCGGATCGGGAAGCTGCTCCCCTTCAATGATCCTCGCCTGATCCAATAACAGCCAGGCGAATTCGGACAACTGGTCCGAGGCGCCGGTTTCGCCAACGCTGGCGGCGAGGCGCTCGATGAGCGTGTGCCGCGGGTTGATTTCCAAAATGCGCTTCGAGATGGTGTCCAGCTGACGATGCTGCTTCAACAGTCGCTCGAGGTGCATATCCATGTCGCCTTCATCGGCGACGAGGCAGACCGCGCTGTCGGTGAGGCGCTCGGAGCTGCGCACATCCTTTACCGCGTCACCTAATGCCAGTTTGAATATCGCAATCAGGCTGGCGAGTTTGGCGGGTGGCTCGGACTTCTTGTCTTCGTGTTCCTCGGGCGGCGCTATTTTGTCGAGATCGACGCCGCCACGGGTCGCCGATTTGAACGGCTTGTCTTTATATTTACCGATTGCCGGGACCCAGAATTCGTCGATCGGGTCGGTCATCAAAAGCACCTCGACGCCGCGCGCCCTGAACCCTTCGAGCTGTGGGCTCTTCTTGATTACGTCGAGATTGTCCCCGTGAATTGTGTAGATCTCATCTTGTCCGGGTTTCATCGCGGTGACATAGTCGTCGAGCGACGCCACCCCGTCGCGGGAAGTGGAGCTGAAACGGACCAGTCCGAGCAATTCTTCTCGGTGGTCGCGATCTTCGTAAAGGCCTTCCTTCAACACCGCGCCGAAATTGTCCCAGAATTTCGCGTATTCCTCAGCCGCCTCACCCGCCTTCTTTGCCAGTTCCGACAGCACCCGCCGGATCAGTTGCTGGCGGATGCGCGCGACCATTGGGTTTGATTGCAACATCTCGCGGCTGATGTTGAGTGGCAGGTCCTCGCTGTCGACGATGCCGCGCAAAAACCGAAGGTAGGGCGGCAGCAGATCCGTTGCCTCATCGGTGATAAATATTCTCCTGACATAAAGCTTGACCCGGCTCTTGCGCTCCGGATCGAATAAATCGAAAGGCTTGGTAGAAGGTACAAACAGAAGGCTCGTGTATTCGAGGACACCTTCGGCCTTATTGTGCAGAGTTAGCCACGGGTCGTCAAAGCTATGGCCGACGTGGTGATAAAATTCCTTGTATTGATCGGGGCTGATCTCCGAGCGCGGACGGGTCCACAGGGCTGAGGCAGTGTTTATGGTCTCTTCCTTGCCGCCCTCTTTGAGCACGATCGGAAGGGCAATATGGTCCGAATAGGTCTTGACGATCCGGCGTAGGCGGGCGGGATCGAGGTACTCGTCTTCGCCTTCCCGCAAATGGACAACGATCTTTGCGCCACGCGCGGCGTCGGAAAGCGGTTCGACGGTAAATTCTCCCTTTCCGTCGGACAACCAGCGCCAACCCTCGTTGTCGCCGGCCTTACGGCTCAAGACCTCTACCTTCTCGGCGACCATAAAAGCTGAGTAGAACCCGACACCGAACTGCCCAATCAGGCTCATATCCTTGCGAGCATCTCCCGACAGCTGGTTGAGGAAAGCGGCGGTGCCGGATCGCGCGATCGTGCCGAGGTTCTCGATCAGCTCGTCGCGGTTCATGCCGATGCCGTTATCGGCCACGGTTAAAGTGCGGGCCGATTTATCGGGGATCAGCAGGACCCGGTACTCCGTGTCGCCTTCGGCCAGCGCCGGCTCGGTCAGCGCAGCATAGCGCAGACGGTCGCAAGCATCCGAGGCGTTCGAGATCAGTTCGCGCAGGAAGATCTCTTTCTCGCTGTATAGAGAGTGCGCGACAATATCGAGCAGGCGGCTGACTTCCGCCTGGAAGCTTCTTGTTTCCTGGGTCATCACTGCCGTCGCGTGTTGGCGGGAACGCGCCGAGGATATGTGGCGGAAATTTACCCCACGCAAGACCCATTTGCGGCTGAAAAGAGGCCTTCGCCGAGCCTTTCTGGCCGAGGGATTTTGCGAAGCACGATCGGCACGCCTGACGGAGTGCCGCACCAAGCTCTATTTTATTCGGTTCGCTCTTGCCCTGAGGCCGGTTCGGCCCGATACCTTGTAGGCCATGGCCATGCTCCGCCCCGCTCCGCGGCTCGTCGCGGTCCTCGGGCCGACCAATACCGGCAAGACCCACCTCGCCATCGAGCGCATGCTCGGCTACCGCAGCGGCATGAT
>JBARIB010000012.1:0-2014 GCA_049799535.1 Allostellaceae bacterium
GTTGTAATCCGGGTTGCGCCGGATGCCGACCTGCGCCGCCGCCTCGATGATCGTGGCGAAACGCGGATCGCGCGGCTCCGGATTGGTCACGCGCAGCGGGCCCTCCCGACCGCGCAAGGCATCGTCGCCCTCTCCGGAATAGCTTTCCATGAGCTTGAAGAAAGGCAGGACCTCGGTGTAACTCCAGCCGCGGTTGCCCATCTGCGCCCAGGTATCGAAGTCCTGGGCCTGGCCGCGGACAAACACCATGCCGTTGATCGAGCTGGAGCCGCCGAGCAGCTTGCCGCGCGGCACCGGGAGCCGGCGGCCATTGGTGCTCGCCTCGGGCTCGGAGGAATAGAGCCAGTTGGCCGCGGGATTGGTGATCAGCCGGGCCATTCCGATCGGGATAGGCGACCACGGATGGCTCGCCCACCCGGCTTCAAGCAACAACACGTCATTGCGCGGGTCTGCCGACAGCCGATTTGCGACGGCCGCACCGGCGGAACCGGCGCCGACAACAATGTAATCGTAGGCTTCCATGTCCGCTTGCCCGCCCGCAGCCTCAACGCCTCTAATCAGGCACTATGCCAAGGGGCGATCAAGCCCCGCCGATGCCTGCCCCAACGCATGCCTCTTCCCGGCTCCGCTCCTGTAGGGAACGCGATCTGCCGTGCAGACCCGAGGCAGCTCCCCAGCTGAAGGTAGGCCGCCGTGCCAGGCAATGACCGGAAATGGGGGCAAAAGCGACGAGACACGCGACGCGCCACTGCCCTGGGTTCGACGCGGCTGTGAAAGAGCGTAACATCCCCACACTCGGCCGACGGCTCGGCCCGGACAAGCCTCGCCGAGGAGACGGGGAATGAGCGAAAGCAACCTCCAAGATCGTGCAGCGATCCACGATCTCTTCACGCGCTATTGCTGCGCGCTCGACAATGGCGAGGTCGAGGCCGTGGTCGATTGCTTTACGGTAGACGCGATCCTCAAGAGCCCGGTCATCGACATCAGCGGCCGCGACGAAATCTGCGCCTTCGCCGGCCGCTTCGCGGCGCAACGCGCCGCGGGCGCGCAATTTCGTCATATGGTCAGCAACATCGCCGTGACGATCACCGGAAAACGGGCGGCCGCCAGTGCCTATCTACTAGTGCTCATCTCGAAGGACGGCAACCACCGTAGCCTTCCACCCGGCCGCTACGCGTGCGAGCTGATCAAAGACGAGAGTGGTGAATGGCGCTTCTCGCGCCGCACCGTCTTTCATGACCACGACTACACGCTCGACGGGATCGGTCGCTAAAACCGCGGGGCAGCGAGCAGAGGACCACCTCAGCCGCCGGTCCCGCCAGCAAGGTCTTTAAGGTGGCACATCGCGCCGTAGAGCACCGGGATGCCGCTCGCCGAGCTCGGACGGCTTTGGCGACGGCTCGAGCCGCTTCCGTCGACCACACCCGCCCTCCGACCCGCTACGGGAGAGCCGCTTTGGGGCGCTGCTACAATTGTCGAAGGTTCACCGGGTGTGGCCGGAGATGGTCGTCGAGGTAAGCGAGGCCGAATGGACGCCAAGTCGGCTCCTGCGGCACGTTGTTTACCTCGGGAACGCGAGGGACAAGGCGGCGTCGACGTGCGCCGCGGCCCCCCGACACGAGTAGTCGGCAATGCGCGGAGATCGGAGACCGTTGCAGAACCGGGTGACCCCGTTTGGCGATGTCGTCGCGATGTCACAGAGAGGCCTTTACATCGGCAACCGCGGGATCATTCACGACCCCGCAACCAAAACGCTGCTCAGGAGACGCTGGACGACCAAGGCGTGGCTCGTTTGTCTCCTGGACTACAAGGGGCGGCACCGGGAGGTGATGGTCGGCCGCAGCTGGACCGAGCTATTCTTTCTCGATGAAGCGGTGGCGCTCGCGGCCGGTCACCGCCCGTGCTTCTTCTGCCGCCGCGCCGATGCTGAAGCATTTCGTGCCGCCTGGGGGAAGGCGAAGGGAGGGGAGGCGCCTCGGGCGCCGGAGATCGATGCGGTCCTGCATGAAGAGCG
>JBARIB010000013.1:0-3168 GCA_049799535.1 Allostellaceae bacterium
TAGCTGTAGAAGATGCCTTCAAGGACCCGCAGCATCCATTCCGAATCGCCATCGTCTGCGCGATGTGGCTGACTGGCTTCGACGTCGAATGCCTCTCGACGCTCTACATTGACAAGCCAATGAAAGCCCACACTCTGATGCAGGCCATAGCGCGTGCCAATCGGGTCTATCCGGGCAAGGATTTCGGCCTGATTGTGGACTACAACGGGATGCTAAAAAGCTTGCGCGAGGCGCTGGCGCAATATGCGATCGGGGATGAGGAGGAAGGCGGCGACGGCGACGAGATCGCGGCCCCGGTTGAAGCTCTTCTTCCGGCGTTGGTTCAGGCCATCGAGGCGGCGGAGGCGCATCTGAAGGGCCTGGCGTTCGATCCGGTCCGGTTTACAGGTGCCAAGGGATTCACTCGTATCCAGGCGCTCCGCGACGCGGTTGATGCGATCTACACTTCCGACGACGCAAAGCGGCGCTTTGAGATCCTGGCGCGCCAGGTGTTCAGTAAGCGCTCGGTGAGTGGGCCGGCTCAGGCGGCAGCGCGGGTGGCGTCGAGCGGTTGCCAGTTCCAGGGCAGGAGTTCGGCAATGCGCCGTGCCGGGTGGTCAGCAATGCGGCCGAGCACATCGGCGATATAGTGCTGCGGGTTGAGGGCGTTGAGCTTGGCGCTCTCGATCACCGAGTAGATCGTCGCGGCGCGGTGACCGCCGGCATCGGAGCCAGCGAACAGGTAATTCTTGCGGCCAATGGCGACGCAGCGCAGCGCGCGTTCGGCGGGATTGTTGTCGAGCGCCAGACGGCCGTCATCGAAGCAGCGCACCAGCGCTGTCCAGCGCGCCCGCATATAGCGGAAGGCCTGGGCGAGCTCGGACTTGCGCGAGAGTTGGCGCACGGTTTGCTCGGCCCAAGCTGCCAATGCCTCGGCAATCGGCTTTGATCGGAGCTGGCGCTGCTGTTGCCGCCGGTCGGGCGGTGATCCGTTGATGGTCTTCTCGATTGCGTAGAGCTGGCCGATGCGATCGAGTGCTTCTTTGGCGATGGGTGAGCCGGTGGCGGCATGGACGTCAAAGAATTTGCGCCGCACATGCGCCCAGCAGCCGGCCTCGGCGATCCGACCGCTGGCGAACAATTCGTTGAACCCGGCGTAGCCGTCGGCGTGGATGACGCCCCGGAAGTCCTTCAGATGCGTCTGCGGATGCTCGCCTTTACGGTCGGGCGAGTAGAAGAACAGAGCTGCCGGCGGCTGCGCGCCGGCGAATGGCCGCTCGTCGCGGACATAGGTCCACAGTCTGCCGGTCTTGGTCTTGCCGGTACCCGGCGCCAGGACCGGCACCGGGGTGTCGTCGACATGAAGGGTGTCGCCGGCGAGGATGTCGGCGGCGAGGGCGTCGACCAGCGGCTTCAGCGCCGCCGCCGTGGCGCCGACCCAGCCGGACAGGGTCGAGGTCTCCAAGCTCACCCCGTCGCGGGCGAAGATCTCGGCCTGGCGGTAAAGGGGCAGGTGGTCGTCATATTTCGAGACAACAATATGAGCGAGCAGCCCCGCCCCGGCGCGCCCGCGGGCGATCGCATGGTCTGGCGCCGGCGCCGCAACCACCGTGTCGCAAACCCGGCACGACAGTTTTTCGCGAATGTGCCGGATGACTTTAAACCGACCCGGCACATAATCGAGGGTCTCGCTGACCTCATCGCCGATCTTGCGCAGCGCGCCGCCGCAACTGGGGCAGGTGCATGGCGCGGGATGCCGCAGATCCTCTCTGGGCAGGTGTTGCGGCAGCGGGCGCCGCGCCGGCTTCTGCGTTTCGGCCGCAGTCTCGACGGCCGCGGCGACCGCCGGCGATGCCGTTGCGAGCCGTTCCGCCTGGTCGGTCTCCAGCGTCTCGAGCGCCAGCTCGAGCTGGGCGATATCGCGTTCCAGCTTCTCCGAGGAACGGCCGAACTCGGCCCGCCGATAACGGGCCAGCTGAAACTTCAGCCGGGCAATCTCAGCCTGGGCGACGAGCGCATCCTGCGCCATCGCGGCGATAATGCTCTTCAGCGCTGCGGGGTCGTCGGGCAGATTGTCGGGCGTGATCGGCACGCTCGCAGTGGATCAAATCCGCAGCCTCTTAGATCTATTAAACTGCAGGTTGAGTCAATTTGCCGCAGCCCTCTCGCCGGGAAAGCTCAGCCGGCCAGCTCCGGCCGCCAGGTTCGTCGCGGCATCCGCCAGTCGATCCCCTCGAGCAGCATCGACAGTTGTGCCCGGCTCAGCACCACCACGCCCTCCTCGGCCCGCGGCCACACGAATCGGCCACGCTCCAGGCGCTTGGCGAACAGGCACAACCCGTCGCCATCCCACCACAACAGCTTGACCAGATCACCGCGCCGGCCGCGGAAGCAAAACACGTGACCCGAAAACGGATCCTGCCCGAGCACTGTCTGCGCCTGCGCCGCCAGGCTGTCGAAGCCTTTGCGCATGTCGGTGGCGCCGGCCGCCAGCCATACCCGGGTGCCCGCCGGCAGACCGTTCATCGCAGCAGTTCGATCACCTGCCGCAGCGTCTCCGAGCTGACCGCGCCGTGCAGCCGCACCCGCGTCCCACAGCCAAACGCGATCTCGATGACGCCCTCGCGATCCGGCCGCCGCGGCCGACCACCACCATCAGGTCGACCGCCATCAGGCGCGATCTCGACTGGTACCATAGCGCCGCTTTCGACCACTGCCTTCGGCAACAGCTGTCGCCGCCATCTGAACAGTTGGTTGCTGTTCACATCATGGCGCCGCGCCACGATTGATACCGACACCCCGGGCGCCTGCGTCTCCGCCACCATCTGGCGCTTCAACGCTTCAGAATACTGTCGACGCTTCGTTGCTCCCGCCTGCTGAGTGTCCACTAAGCCGCTAGTGGACACTTGTTCTGCTTGATCCGCCATCCGCCGATCATTGCGCCAATCCGCGCTCAGCGGCAGGCGCCCCTCACCGAGCGCTTACGTCCCTACGCTGTGTTCTCACGCATCCGCGGAGAGTTCTTTCCGAAAGACCCGCCCACCAGCACCGCCGTGCAGGTTGCCGGCCTGCTGCTGAACGCGAAGATCGAGATCGACGCCGTCGCCTTCCTGCCCGCTAGCCCCGCCGGGTGAAAGCGATTCTGCCGGAGCGCGCTGCAACGGCGAAAACGCCGAAACCTAGTTGCTG
>JBARIB010000014.1:0-3491 GCA_049799535.1 Allostellaceae bacterium
GGCTTCGATACATCAGCGAGATACGGCATCGCCCGGCCGCCGGCTTCCCTGATGTCCTTGGCGGTCGCCTCGATAATCGCCCGGTCGCCGCGGCCATTGACCACGATCGCGGCGCCGTCGGCGGCCAGCCGCTGCGCGATCGCCCGCCCGATATTCTTGCCCGAGCCGGTGATGATCGCAACTTTGCCGGCCAGCGCTTTCTCCTCAGCCATTCATTCCTCCGATCTCCTGGTAATCCGCCAGATTTCATGCCCGTAATTGCCGGGCAAGGAAGGCGATTTCGTCACACCGGCGCGAGAGCCCGGCGTGGCTCGGGCGGCAGCTCGACCTCGATCGGGTCGCCGGGCCGCACCTGGCCGGCGGCGATGACAATGCCCATAATCCCGGCCTTGCGGATCAGATTCCCGCGCTCGTCGCGTCCCAAGGTCGCCGCCATCAACCCCGGCTGGATGCGGTCGAGCTGGGCGCAAGGGTTGCGCAACCCAGTGACTTCGACGACTGCCGCGCCGCCCAGATGCAGCCGCGCGCCGGCCGGCAAGCCCAGCAAATCGATGCCGCGGGTCGTGATGTTCTCGCCCATCTGCCCGGCCGAGACGGCAAACCCCGCCTGCTGCAGCTCGTCGTGCAGCTCGGCATGGATCAAATGGACTTGGCGCAGATTGGGCTGGGCGGCGTCGCGCGCCACCCGCGAGCGGTGTTTGACCGTCGCGCCAAAATGCGCGTCGCCTTCAACGCCAAGCCCGGTCAGCAGACTTATGCTGTCTTCGTTTGGTTTGATGAGCGTGTGCTTTGCACTGCGGCTGACCGTCGTGACCACTGCATTCATTGCATCGCCTCACATGACCGCCACGCGGCGCTTTGCCAATTCCCCTTCATTGATACGCAGCCCCAATCCCGGCTCCAGTGGAAGATGAAAGAGACCGTCCATCGGCTTCGGCGGATTTTCGAACACGGCGTGCTGGCGCGGCGAGGGATCGTTGAGCTCGCAGGGCTTCGTGGCATGCAATTGGCTGCCCGCCAAATGCAAGTTTGCGATATGCCCGATCGTCGGCTGGGTTTGATGCGGCACCAGCTCGACACCATGCGCATGGGCGAGAGCGGCGCATCGCACCAGGCCGGTAATCCCGCCCATCTTGACGATGTCGGGCTGCACCATGCGGACGCCGGCGGCGATCAGATCCGCGAGTCCGGCGAGGGTGTAGGTCTGTTCGCCGGCCGAGACCGTGATATCGAGCCTCTGTGCGACCTCGCCCATCGCCTTCACATGATAGTGTTGCACCGGCTCTTCGAACCACCAATAGCCGAGCTCTTCGAGCACGCGCCCGACGCGGATCGCGCCGCCGACCGAATAGCCATTATTGGCGTCGAAGGCGAGCGGGAAGCCATCTCCGACCAGCCGCCGCACGGCGCGCGCTTTTGCAATGTCGCCCGCGATGTCGAGGTCGGGCTTGGTCCGGTCATTATCGAAGCGGATCTTCACTGCCGCGGGGTTATCCTTCAGGCGGGCTTCGACAACTCGCAAGACCTCGTCGACGCTGCGCTCGCCATTGCCGCCAATCGAGGCGTAGAACGGCAGGCTCGTGCGCCAAGCGCCGCCGAGCAGCTTGTAGATCGGCTGCCCCAAAAGCTTGCCCTTCAAATCCCACAGCGCAATGTCGACCGCCGCCAAGGCGCCGGTCAGCGCGCCCTCCGGCCCGAGCTTGACAAAGCTGTGCAGCAAGCGATCCTGCAATACCCCATGGTCGAGCGGGTCCTCGCCGATCAGCGCCGGCGCGAGATTGTGCTTGACGATCCCGAGCGAGGCGAGCCCGCCCTGCATCGGCGACGCCTCGCCAATGCCGAACGAGCCGTCGTCGCAATGAATTCTGACCCAGGCACTGCGCTGCGCCGGCCTGTCTTCGGGCGCCCATTGGACCTGAAAGACCTCGACGTCGCGAATTTTCATGGCGTCCCCATATCAGCGTCATTTGACCCGGCAGCCGCATCTTTCGTACATGGCGGGCCTCGTGCCTGGCGGATGGGTGTACATCATGACGAACCGGCCCAATGGCACTTCTCCATGTCGGCGTGATGGACGACCTCGCGCGGCGAGCTTGGGAGCATCGTGCTGGCCTTGCGAGGGCTTTACCAAGCAATATGGGCTGCGGCGGCCGGTGTACGCCGAGCGTTACGATGACATGCGTCAGGCGAGGCAGCGCGAGAGAAATATGAAGCAATGGCCGCGTGCTTGGAAAGTTCGGCTGATTCTCGCGCAAAACCCTCACCGGGAGGATCTCTACGATCGGCTCTCGTGCGTCGTGGATGGCCGGCACAACGCCGGCCACAAACGATAAAAATCGCTACCTCGCCAGAGCACTGCCGAGCGCCTCGGGTCCGCTGATCGCCACGGCGCTCGCTGCGCGCCTTGACAATGCACCGCATGCCGTTGCCGACGACATAAAGGCGGTTCCGTGGGAGGAAGTCATCGGCCGCACTTAGCGGGTCGGTCGCTTTCTGGACCCGCGTATCGGGCCTCCCCAGATAGAGGCCATGACAGCAGTTCCAACATACGCCATACGGCCAAGCTTTCTCGGCATTGCGCGCGCCGGCACCGACGCGGCGATTTGCGTCGCCGGCGTTCCGTTCGATCTCGGAACCTCAAACCGGCCGGGCGCGCGCTTCGGCCCCGCCGCGATCCGACAGGCGAGCCGGATGTTGGTCGATGGCGATCATCCGGCGTCCTGGACGGAGATCGAGAAGCTGGACCTCGCCGATATCGGCGATTTTCGCATCGCGCATGGCGACATCGAGGGCACGCTCGCCAAGATCAAGACGCAGGCGGCGCAAATTCAACATCTCGTGGCGCTCGGCGGTGACCATACGATCACCCTCGCGCTGTTACGCGCTCTGGCGCCCCGCACGGGTCCGCTCGCGCTCGTGCACTTCGACGGCCATGTCGATACTTGGCCGGAAAGCTTCGGATTGACCTTCGGTCATGGCTCGCCGTTTTATCACGCGATCGAGGAGGGGCTGATCGAGCCACATCATGCGATCCAAATTGGTATTCGCTCGCCGATGCACCGTGACATCTTCGATTGGACCATCGGCAAGGGAGTGACCATCATCACCGCGGAGCAGGTTCACGAGAACGGCCCACAAGCCGTCGCCGAGCGTGTGCGCGAGGTCGTCGGGTCTGAGGCTGCCTATCTGAGCTTCGATGTCGACGCGCTGGACCCCGCTTTTGCGCCGGGCACGGGCACGCCCGAGGTGGGTGGTCTCGCGACGTGGCAGGCGCGTGCTATCCTGCGGCGTCTCGTAGGCGTCAATTTCGCCGGAATGGATGTCGTCGAGGTTTCCCCGCCCTATGATGTTGCGGAGATCACGGCGCTCGCGGGGGCGACGATGGCGTGGGATTACATCGCGCTCCTCGCACCGCATGCCGGGCGACCCTCTTAGCATGCAGAAATTTAAACCGGTCCGGCCGAAGGCAGCAAAGGAGAACCCGCCGATGC
>JBARIB010000015.1:0-2893 GCA_049799535.1 Allostellaceae bacterium
GTTGTTGGACCTGTGTTAACAAGGGAAGGGGGCTTCGCCTTCGATTGCTGGACGCCCGAGGAGGGGTTTAGCCGCAGCTTCTCCTATCGTTGCGTCGAAGACGCGCACTATGCGCGCAAATCAGAAATCAGGGCTCGCAGGCGGGAGAGCGGGAGCGGTATGCTGGACTGCCGCACCCTCGAAGAGTTCGCGTCGGCCCTATCCGTAAACACTATTCTCGCTGAGGTGCGCCAAACCGCGTGAGGGCGGGCCCGCTGACTGCGAGCGCGCCTCCACTGCCGAAAGCCTTATCGGCTTGCAGCCGCAAAGGCTGTCGGGAGCCGATTGGGAATATCGGCGATTGTCATCTCTCCTGGAATCGGACCTCTTCCTGCTCCGATGTGCCTACGATCATCATAAATTCGGCGTCGCTGACGCCATCATTGCAGAAGGAGTGTACTCGGCCAGCCGAATTTAAGATCACGTCCTTCTCGCCGAGCCGCTCTTCGACCATATGCCCTGCTTCCTCCCAGCCCACCGTGAGGCAGCCTCGCAGAACAAAATAGGCGTCCTCGACCGAGCGAGTATAGCCGCGGACAGCAACGCCTTTCGGCAGGCGGATTAGGTCCATTCGGTACCGGCCGGGTGGCGCGCCGCCCTCGCCGACATAGGCTACGCGGGCGAAGCCCGCATCCCAGACCGGCTGGCGTTCGGCCTGACGCACGATGTACCGAGCAAACTCCTGCTGGCGTGGATCGCCGCTCGTCGGATCAAAGCTCCGGGTTTTACCTGGGGCTGCGCCGAAGCGGCAAGCAGCCCCAGGGTCGCCGTCGCGCGGGTGGCAGACATAAACGGGCGGCTTCGGCATGCCGGTTCCAACGCTGATTGACATCAACACCGGCTCGATCCCGTCATTGCGGAAGCCGTGCGGCCGGCCGGCCTTGTTCAGCACCATGTCCTTCGGCCCCAATCGCGCCTCGATCACCTCGTCGTCCCACGCCCAGCCGATGGTCAGCACGCCTTCCAGAACGAAGAAATGCTCAACCACCTCGTGAGAATGACAGGCGGCGTACTTCCCGACCGGTTGGTGCACCAAACTTAACGTGAATTGGCCCGGCTTAAGCGTGCACGGGTCGTCGACTTTCGGAGAGCCACCGGCGCCGATGTAGCGCATCTGCGCCCGCTGCAGCTCCGGGAAACCGCGGCTTCCGGGGAACGCATCCCAATCGAAGCTCTTATCGGTATGGCGCCCGATAGAGCCTCGCATTTCGGCTGCCAAGTCAACCTGGTTCTTGTGAGCAGCTATTGACATTGCGGGATTCCTCAAGAGGCCTCAGACCGGCATACGCAAATAGATTGCACGAAGGCTGTCGCGCGGACCCAACAGGACCGAGAGCATATAGGAAAGCCCCGCCACGAGAACGATAGCGGGCCCCGAAGGCAACTCGAGACGATAGGACGAGAGCAGACCGAAAAACCCCGAGGCAAGGGCTCGGAAGCGGTGGAGGACCGTGCCCACGTTCACGCTTATCCTCGAGCGGAGCGGCAGGCAGGACACCGCCCGCGCGCTTCAACGATCTGCCGCTCGACGATAAAACCCCGCCCCTCACCCAGCCGCCGCAGACTCTGCACGATCTCGTCGTCCCGGATTTCCTCGGTGACGCCGCAATCTTCGCAGATCATAAACTGGCTCTCATGCGGATGTTCGACATCGTTGCAAGCGACGAACGCACTGGAGGTCTCGACCTTGTGGACCAGCTTGTGCGCGATCAGGAAATCGAGAGCGCGATACACAGTCGGCGGTCCTACCTTGCCGCGCCCCCGTTGCATCTCGGCCAGAACTGCGTAGGCGCCCATTGGTTGATCGGCGCGCAGGATCAATTCGAGGACCCGCCGGCGAACCGGCGTCAACCGCGCACCGCGCAACGTGCAGATTCGCTGCGCGTGGGCAAGCGCACTTTCGATTTGCCGAGGCGTCATTTCGAACACTCCGACCGTTGCGCGGTTGGAGTGTTATACAATAACGATCGTTCGCTTCAAACTGCTGGAAGGGGGTTGTGCGCCAGAGGGCGGTCAATCCGCGGCAGCAGGGCGGCGGGGTGGTTTGGCGCGGCCATTGGCAAAACGGTCGAGCAGGCGAAGCGCCACGCGCGCGCTGACGAAATGCGAAACATCGCCGCCGAGTGCGCCGATTTCCTTGACGAAACGTGACGAGATGAACTGGAAACGGTCCGAGGCCATCAAAAACACCGTCTCGATCTCCGGGTTCAGCCGCGCGTTCATACCGGCCATCTGAAATTCATATTCGAAATCCGAGACGGCGCGCAAACCGCGGATGATCAACTTAGCGCCGACCGATTGGGCAAAGCTCATCAATAGGCTATCGAAGGCACGCACCTCGATCCGTTCGGCGTCGCCGTTCTCGAGGTGGGCGACCTCGTCGCGAACGATCTCGACCCGCTCGTCGGTGGCGAAGAGCGGGCCTTTGCCGTCGTTGCGGGCGACTCCGATGACCAGCCGGTCGACGACCCGGACCGCCCGGCGGATGATGTCGGTGTGGCCGTTGGTGATCGGGTCGAAGGTGCCGGGATATATCCCGATGCGCGGCTCGGTCATGTGTCCCCCTCAGCGGGTTGTTGATTATCCGGCGCGCCGTCGGGTTCGTCGACGGCGCCGTTCTCGTCGGATTCCTCAGAAAGCCGGGCCACCGAGACAACCCGCTCACCTTCGCCGACCTTGAAGATCACCACGCCCTGGCTGCGCCGTCGCACAATGCGGATGTCGTGAACCGGGCAGCGGATCACCATGCCCCCATCGGTCACCAGCATGATCTGGTCGTTGTGTGCGACTGGAAAGACCGCGACGACGGCATCGTTCGGCCGCCTCCAGACCATATTGTCGATGCCCTGCCCAC
>JBARIB010000016.1:0-6556 GCA_049799535.1 Allostellaceae bacterium
CGGCTGGGAAGGTTCGGTTTCTCTACCGAACGCGCTTAGAGGTAATGGCTTATCGATTTGAAGCCGGGGCCGAACATGCTCCGCGACAGCCGCGATGCGGAAATAGTCGGTCCTATCGGGTTGCCCCGCGTCGCGATGAGTCACGCGCCTGAGCCGGTTAAATCTGTTCGGCCGGTGATCAAATGCCGCCGTGTAAAGATGCCAAAAGTGCCGCAGCACCTTGTTCTGCGGCGAGCCGGCTCGCGGGACGGACAAATTGACGGCCACCGCCCGAGCGATCACGGATTGGAGTTCAGGCGATGCCGCCAGCGCCCAGCGGACCATGTCAGGAAGGTCGAGGCGACCATCAATCCAGATCAGAGCATCGCGATCGTCCAAGGATGAGGATGCTTTAGTATCGACGAGGCAATCGATCCACGTCGCCGAACTGGCATGCTTTGACAGCACCGTGGTGTTGGTCATCGCGCGCGTCAGGAATGTCACCTTGGCCTGGGCCAGCGGCGATGCTTCCGCGATCGGCGTGCTGACGAGCCGGCGTATCTCGGCTTCCGCCCAGTTGGCAGGATCGCGCGTACACGCCGCCCAGGCTGTTAGCGTGCCGTAGAGGTTCTTGTAAGAGCGGTCGCTATTCTCGTAGAGAACCGGCACGAGACCCTTCGAGCGCCATCGCGCATAAACGCTGCCTTCGTCCGATCCGGCGTCTTCGCCGAAAGGCGCAAAGGCATACGCGCGCCGGAGATCGGGGAAATGCAGGCGGCCGGCTTCGGTTGCTTCCAGCATGTAGCGCATCGGCGGATCGTCCGCCGCATACCCGACGAAAACCAACGTGTACCGCCGAAGCAGATCGTAGACGAAGCGCGAGGCCCAGCCGGTGCGCAGATACGCTTCGCCGAAATCGCTGCGGGTTAGGACAAGGTTGGATGCCGGAATCCGAAGCCGCGCGTCTCCAACCCGGCCATGCAGGTGCATAATGCCCTCGAACTCCGGCGACCCTACCGCGGGCAGCCCAGGACCGACGAAGCTTGCTGGCGCGATGGAGCGGTCAGACTTCCACACGCGCTCGAACAACATGTCAAAATTTGTGGTGACGACGCGCGGGCGACCATGCGTATCGCGCGAAATCTGAACGATATCTCGATGTGGCGCGGCAACCCGGCGCGTTGGTTTGAGGATGGCGGCAACCGCTTCTCGCAAGATGTTCTCGGCCTGCAACCGGTTGGGGTTTGCATAAACGAGACGGTGTTCAAGCAGGCCTAGCGTGCGATCCCATTCTCCTCTTCCCCACGCATCGGCTTCTGCCACATCGGCGAGCGACCCCGGCGCTCCCGGACAGGCCTGTCCGACGCGCGCATAAACCTGAGCGACCAGATCGCCGAAAAGCGGCAACCCCACGCGCCTTGAGACGCCTGCGCCCACGACAAAGACAACCTCGCCCGCAAGCTGGGCACGGATCAAATCGTCTGGAATGTCGGGTCCGGAATCAAAAAATTGCATTGGCACCCGCCGATTGCCGCAGATTTTCGCCGGCCTGGTAATTTAGCCTTTGCTCTAATAGCGAACCGCACCAACGCGGAGCAGTGATACCAAACGGGGGCGAGTTTCTCGGCCGGGCCGATCTGCTTCTAAATAGAGGCTACAGCGATTAACGGATTAGGTGTGCTAGTGAGGGCAGTGGCGAGCTTCGCCGCGTCAACCCAATAGAGGCTGCAAAGATGCGGGCCGAGAACCTGCTTTGCCGGCGGGCGAGGGCGACCTATGCAGTTTCGGAATCACTGGGCAGTGATCACAGACGATCTTTCCTATGGCCGATAAGGCCGCTAACGGCGCAACTGAGCCATCCCGCTTCGGCCGCCTCAATGCGTGCTGATGCCCCTTTCCAGCCATTGCCTAGCGCCACCCGGATCGGTTCAAGAGGGTGGTTTTGGGTCATTCCTGATTTGCCTGGCCCGCGACGCCCGTGGCTTAGAGCAGACAATCACGGCGAGCGTGGTCTCTTACTTCAAGAGCACGATGCGAAGGTTCAGGACCAGTTAAATCGCGTCCTCGGTACTAGAGAACGGGAATTTTTCCGCCAGGGCTGAAGTTGACCACTTCACTGGCGCCGAGCGAAACTCAAGCAAGGGCGCGAGATATTGCCAACCTAGTCTGTCACAGCGAAAGTAGACCAAGCGGGCCCCTCGTCTTCACAGACTCTCCTGGAAGTTCAACAGCCCACCGGCATTTCCCATGACAAGCAATGTGCTGAAATTATGCAACAGAGCCGCGACTATCGCGCCGCTGGCGCCCAGAACGCCCGTCGCGGCGCACGTCACAATGACGACAGTCCAAGTCAGTCCGACGGCAACATTCGTGTAGATCGTCCGGCGACATCGTCGGCTCAAACGGACACAGGTGCCAAGCCGACGCAGATGTTGCTCATCAACACCAAGTCCGCGGACGCCAACGCGACGTCGATCCCTTGAGCGCCCATCGCGACGCCGACGGGGCCGGCCTTGAGCGCGAGAGAATCGTTGATTCCATCGCCGACCACGAGAGGACGATATCCGGCCTCGATCTCATCCAAGACACATTTCATTTTCTCGGCAGGGAGGGCCTCGGCGCGGAATTCCGGCAGACCCAATAAATCCGCGACCCGGCTCGCAACCGCCGAGCGGTCGCCGGTTAGGAGAAGCTGTCGATGGAGACCGAGTTCGCGCAGATCGTTGATGGCCTGTCGTGCCTCTAGGCGAGGTTCGTCGGCAAGCAGCACCCACCCGAGGAAGTTCGCGCCGCGCGAGACGCCGACTATCGGGCCGTCATGGAGGGGTTGAGCGGATACGGCAATTCCCAACTCTTCGAAGAGTTCGGCTCGGCCGAGCGCGACGATGTCCTGATCGACATGCCCGAGGAATCCGATGCCTCGCGTTTCCTTTACCGCGTCGAGCGGCAGGCGCTCCCGGGCCAGCCGGCGATCGGTAGGATTGTGCGCAGGGCGTCGTAGGCCATCTGAATCTCCCATCGAAACGAGCGGCGCTTGCGTCGGCGCCGGGCGATGGCTGATGATGCCTCGAAATGCCGCAGAAAGGGGACGCCGATGAACCAGGTCATGATCGTTGTCGAATTCGAGGTCAAACCCGAACACCGCAGTCAATTCATCGAACTGATGCGCGGGCATGCGCAGCGCTCGCGCGGCGACGACGGGTGCCTTCAATTCGATGTGATGCTGCCGAAGGGTGACGACGAGCACGTATTTTTGGTAGAAAAGTGGCGGGACCAGGAGGCGTTGGACGAACACGCGAAAGGGCCGATGCCCGGCGCTACCTATCGGGACTGGATCGTCGGTCGCAAGGTCGCACGCGGCGCGCCGGCCGATTGAGATCTGGCACAGTGCGCGTCGACTGACAGGGAGAGCCGCGATCGGGCTCGCGCTGCGTGCCGCCGCGTTCTGGCTCACCGTGCTACTGATCGGTGCCGCGGCTTTGCCGTCTGACGCGGCCGGCACGGCGCCGTTCGCCTCTAAATCCGCCAAATCCACGGCCGAAACAGCAACACCATCGGAAATCCAAGCGCTATTAAATCTGCTGGCCGACCCCAAGGTCCAGGCGTGGCTGGAGAAGCAGAACAAAACCGAAGCCGCCCCCGCACCGGCCAAGCCTGAGCTCGAATCCCCCGAAGAAGTCATGTCGTCGCATGTCGAGGCGGTGCGCGAGCACATCTTGGGGTTGGTCGAGGTCATGCCGGACATGCCGGCGCAATTCGCCCATGCCGCCGATGTATTCCAAGCCAAACTCGATCGCAAACCGTCGCGGTTGCTGGGCTTGATCGCCGCCTTCGTCGCGCTCGGCTTTGGCGCCGAGGCGCTTTTTTGGCTCGCGACCAAGCGGCTCCGCCGTCATCTCGACGTTCATCCGGTAGAGACCGTCGGCGACCGCGTGCGTCTCGTCGCCGAGCGCGCGGCCATTGCGCTGGGGCTGGTGGTCGCTTACGCGATCGGCAGCATCGGCGCCTTTCTCGCGTTCAAGTGGCCATCACTGCTGCGCCAGATCGTTTTGGGCTACCTGATCGTCTTTCTGGCGGTTCGCATCGCCGCCGTGCTCGGCCGCTTTTTCCTGGCGCCGTACAGCGAGCGCCTCCGCGTCTGCCCGATGGAAGCGGCGACGGCACGGTTCTGGTATGTGCGGTTGAAGCTCGTCGTTGGGTGGGTGGCGCTCGGCTTGGTGACAAAAGGCGTGCTCGGAGCGCTGGAAGTTTCGCTGCCGGCACGAGAGATCGTCGGCTACACGTTCGGGTTCGGCGTCTTGCTGATCCTGCTCGAAGCCATCTGGCGCCGGCCGGCCGAAACCACCGACGCCGGTCCGGAGGAGGAACGCGAAACCCGTCATCTGAGACGGGTCAAGCTTAACGCGCTGCTGACCGTCGGCGTCATCCTGCTCTATGCCCTGCGTGTGGCAGGGATGATGCCCGCCTTCTGGTTGCTGCTGGTCGCCATGGTTTGGCCTGTCGCCGACCTGCTGAGCCGGCGCAGCGTGGAGCACATTTTGCGGCCGCCGGGAACGGCCGCGGCTGCCGAGGTGCCGACCCTGACCACGGTCTTTCTCGAGCGCGGGCTGCGGGCGGCATTGATCATCGGCGCGCTCGCAATTCTCGCCTGGGGCTGGGGGATCGACATCGAGACCCTGACCGCGCAGGAGACGATGATGACGCGTTTCGCGCGGGGGGCATTGAGCGCCGTCGCGATCGCATTAATCGCCGATTTCATCTGGCATGTCGCAAAGGCTGCGATCGACGCCAAGCTCGCTGAGACCGCAGACCCCGGTGTGGCGACAACCGTCGAGGCGCGGCGCCGGGCGCGGCTGCGCACCTTGCTGCCGATATTCCGCAACGTGCTGTTTGTCGTCGTGGTCGCGGTGGCGGCGATGATGGCGCTGTCGGCGCTGGGGGTCGAAATCGGCCCGCTGATCGCCGGCGCCAGCGTGATCGGCGTCGCGATCGGCTTTGGCGCGCAGACCTTTGTCCGCGATGTGATCGCCGGCATGTTCTATCTGCTCGACGACGCCTTTCGGGTCGGCGAGTACATCCAGAGCGGCAACTATAAGGGAACGGTCGAAGGCTTCAGCATCCGCTCGGTGCGATTGCGCCATCAGCGCGGACCGCTCTACACGGTGCCGTTCGGCCTGTTGGGCGCGGTCGAGAACATGAGCCGCGACTGGGTCATCGACAAGATCACGCTCGGCGTCACCTACGATACCGACCTTGATCTCGCCAGGAAGCTGATCAAGCAGGTCGGCCTCGATTTGGCGGCAGAGCCGGAGTTCGCGCCGCTGATCATCGAGCCGTTAAAAATGCAGGGGGTCGATGCATTTGGCGATTTTGCGATCCAATTGCGCGCCAAGATGATGACCCTGCCGGGCGAGCAGTTCGTGATCCGCCGCGCCGCCTTTGCCCGGATCAAGAAAGCATTTGATGCCAACGGCATCAAATTCGCCTTCCCGACCGTGCAGGTCGCCGGCGACACCGACGCCACGACCGCCGCCGTCGCCCAGGAAGCGCTCCGCCTCCTCAAACCGGCGGCGGCCGAGTAGGCGAGATCGGACGGCGAAGCCTTTGTCGTCTCCGGGTTTGTTGAAGGAGACGAAAGGGGATTACGACGATGCAAGCACCGCGGGCAAGCTTATGCCGAGATTGCTAAAGAGATCATCGAAACCAACCTCTCGACCGCATTATACAACACGGGATCGGGGCGGTTCTCAAGCCGGGCGCGAATTGCCGTGATCAAGGCGGCCGGCGGATCCGGGTGAGCGAGCTCGTCGTATGACCGCTATCGTGAAGGGTTTCGGATGCCGGCCCGGCGCGTGCTGATGCCCCTAAAGAGACCTTGCCGGATCGGAAAAGGAGGGTTGGGAGCCGACATCTGGCTTCGCGCTGCATGAGGGTGCCCCCAGGATGGCGGCCAGTCGTTCTTTGGACTGACGTGACGAGCACTGGGGCCTCTCCCCGGCGCCAGGCCGCAATGTGCCATTTCAGTTCATATCGATCGGCGGATATTCCCGGAAAACGTTGGCGGCAGTGACCAGGATATGGTGCGTCACCGTACGCGGCGGCACGGTCTCGCCGGCAAGCAGCCGCAGAGCGAGCGGCAGCACGTCGTAGCCGTAGCGGTCCATGTAGTAGGCAACCGAGCCGAGCACCACGCTGCCGCGGTTGTTGGGGTCGAGCTCCTTCTTCTCGCTGACCCCGCCGTGGATATTCGGGTCGAGCCCCTGGCTGACGATGACGCAGTCTCCTTGGCGTCGGTTCATCTCGATCGCGCGCGTGGCATAAACGGCGCCCAAATCGTCGAGCGTCGCGATCAGCAGCCGCTGACCGGGCTGTGTCAGCAGGAATTTCGTCAACAGCGCGTCCGCGCGCACGGACTGTCCGCCGGTGTCGAGTGCGGCAAGCTGCAGCGTTGGAAGCGACTCGTGCACGCCTTCGGTAATCCCCCGCACGCGGTCCTTGATGGCGGCGCCGGGAGCGGCAAGGTCACCGATCAGCACCCCGAGCACCTGCTCGTCTGGCCAGGTTTCCCGCGCGAAAG
>JBARIB010000017.1:0-7019 GCA_049799535.1 Allostellaceae bacterium
GCTATCTGGTCGAGCTCGGGGAAACAAAGCAGATCTTTGAGGCACCGCGCGAACAGCTGACCAAGGAATATGTCAGAGGCGAGTTCAGCTGATCGCAACGGAAGGGTGCGAGAATGACGCTCGCGCGTGGGCTGTGCCATCTTCTACTCGCATCGGCGTTGTTGGCTGCGGGCGTCGGCGCGGTGCTACCGGCAGACCAGGCCGGTGCGGCTACGAACGATACGTCGCTGCGCGGCGCCGGCAGTACTTTCTCTGCCGCGCTCTACAAGCAATGGATCGAGACCTATCATCGCGACCACCCGCAAATCTCGATCACCTATGATCCCGTCGGCAGCGGCGAAGGCGTGCGTCGTTTCGTTGCCGGCTCGGTCGATTTTGGGGCCAGCGATGTCGCTCTCAGCGACCGAGAGGCCGCCGAAATATCGCGAGGCGCGATCATGGTCGCGTCGACCGCCGGCATGGTGGTGCTCGCTTACAATGTTCCGGGTTTACGGGGCGAGCTGAAACTGCCGCGAGACGTCTATCCAGGAATTTTGTCGGGACAAATCCGACGTTGGGACGACCCCAGGATCCAGGCCGCCAACCCCGGTGTCAGCTTGCCGCACCTCAACATCGTCATTGTCGCTCGGCAGGACAGCAGCGGCACGACATTCGCGCTGACCAACCACCTGGCGGCGGTCAGCCTGGCTTGGCGCGAGCAAGGTCTAGGCGTCGGCAAGCTGGTCGAATGGCCGGCCAGCGCCATGTTGGCAAGCGGCAATGAAGGAGTGGCGTCGCGTATCAAGATCAGCGAAGGGTCGATTGGTTACGTCGAGTACGGGTTCGCCAAACGGCTCGGTTTGCCGATGGCGGTTTTGCAGAATAAAGCGGGCAAATTCGTCGCCCCCGACGATGCCGCCGGCCTACATTCTCTTGCCGAGGCCTCCGCCAAGACGCCGGCGGGATTGAACCAGTCGATCGTCGATCCTTCCGAGACCGACGCCTATCCAATCGTCACGTTCAGCTGGCTTCTACTCTATCGGAAATACGACGATCCACAGAAAGGCTCGGCTGTGCGAGACTTTGTTGCGTGGGGGTTGTCGAACGGGCAGAGTTTTAGTCAGAAACTGGGCTATCTTCCGTTACCTGGCGAGGTCGCCGCATTGGGGAAGCAGGCTCTGGGAAGCATCGGCCAATAGCAACGCCACGAACAGACGCTGGGCCAAATCTTAAATCTGATTGCGATCGAAGCCGCTCTTCGGGATTTGCAGGCGCATTTCCCGGAGATCAACAAGGTGCTCAAATCCCGGCGCGACGCCATCGATGACCACCTCGTCGCAAACATGGTGGCCGGCTACGAGTTTGTAGACACCTTGATTGCCCAGCAGCTCGACCTGTTTGCGATGGGGAATCTGAAGTTTTTTCTAGAGATGAATGCGGTCGTCCTCTGCGGCCGCGGCGAACGCGAACGCGCACAGGCCGCACCACATCTCGCGGCGACGGAACAGCGGTTTTACGAACAAGAGGGCGGCAGCATTCGCGACATCGTGGAGTGGTACACACTCCACCGCAAAGAATCACCGTGGAAACGTGCCGCCGGGGTCTATGTCCGTATCCTTAGCGAACCTGAGCTGTTCATCGAGGGCAATCACCGCACCGGCGCGCTCGTCATGAGCTATATCCTGGCGCGTGAAGGGCGTCCCCCGTTCGTATTGACCGCCGCGAACGCCAAGGCGTATCTCGATCCCTCAACGTTGATTACCGAGACCCGCAAACACAGTCTCGCCGCGGTTTTCAGGCTGCCGAAGATCAAACGGTATTTCGCCAGATTCCTAAAGGAACACGCCGACCGGAAATACCTGATTGCCTCGCCTACCGGAGAAGCAGTTCCGGGAAGGACGCGTTAGCGATCGCGAGTGAAGGGGGTCCGACGCCCTCGCGCGAAAACACTCGTGACATCAGCCGTTTCGGGCAGCGCGATACTTGGCATCGAGGGTTGGCGGTCCGTCGCTCTCGACGAGACCTCGTCCGACGAGATCAATCAGATGCGCCTGAACCGAGCGCGCCGCGGCTCGGCGCAGGCCCGATGGGAGCCCGACATAGAGCCGTTCGACAATCGCATCGATCTGCCCAATGCCGGCCTGAAGGCAATCGAGAATGCCGGCTTCGCGCTCGCGCCGATGCGCAATGAAGGCGCGCACGTGCTCTTTCGGCTCGGTGATCGCCGGACCGTGCGTCGGCCAATAGACCGCATCCTGCCGCGCGAGCAGTTTATCGAGCGAAGCCATGTAAGCGGCCATGTCTCCGTCCGGCGGGGCTATGACGCTTGTCGACCAGCCCATGACATGGTCGCCGCTGAACAATACCCCGTCATCGGGAAAAGCGAAGCACAGATGGTTCGAGGTGTGGCCCGGGGTGTGAACGGCCTCGAATGACCATCCCGCGCCAGCGATCTTTTCGCCGTCGCGGACCGTGACGTCGGGCACGAAATCCCAATCACCGCCCTCCTCAACGGCGGCTTCCCCGCGATTGCCGCCCGCGTGCGGGCCAAACCCGAAGGTCGGCGCGCTGGTCGCCGCCTTGAGCGCCCGCGCCGCCGGAGAGTGGTCGCGGTGCGTATGGGTGATCAGGATGTGCGTAACGCGCTCGCCCGCGAGGCCGGCAAGCAACGCCTCGACATGCTCGGTCAGATCTGGACCAGGATCGATCACCGCGACCTCACCCCGGCCGACGACGTAGGTGCCGGTGCCCCTAAAGGTAAATGGGCTTGGATTGCGCGCGACAATCCGGCGGATCATCGGCGCTACCGGTTCGAGCCGGCCATATTCGAACGCAAATTCGCGGCGGAAGGGGATCTCGACGGGCATGAGGTAAGATTATACCAGACAACCTGTTCACAGGTGCTTCTTTGCGCGCTTTGGGTCAAAATCCTCCGGAGCAGGAGGCATGGCGATGAAGTTCAAAGTTGATATCGATTGTACCCCCGACGAGGCGAGAGCCTTTTTCGGCCTGCCGGATGTGAAGCCGCTGCAAGAGGCTCTGATGCCGGAAGTGGAGGAGCGCATGCGCGCCACGCTCAAGGCGATGGACCCCGAGGCAATGCTGAAAACGTGGTTGCCGGCGGGCCTCAAGGGATTCGAGCAATTGCAGGAATTTTTCCTCGGGCAGATGGCCGGCCTCGGTAAAAAGAAATAGCCGTGTCGGTCTCGTTGCGCACCTCGCGGTTGCTGCTGCGGCCGTGGCGAGACGAGGATATAGCCGCCTTTGCCGAGCTTTCCGCTGATCCCGTCGTCATGCAACATCTGGTGCCGCTGCCTGGTTGGGATGCGCGCAGGCGCGCCCATTGGGAAGAGCATGGCTTTGGCCAATGGGTCGTCGCGATTCCGGACCAAGCGAGCTTTATCGGCGTCGTTGGCCTCGAAACGATTTCATATGAGGCGCACTTCACCCCGGCGGTCGAAGTGGCGTGGCGGCTCGCGCGGGACTATTGGGGCAAAGGGTACGCCACCGAGGCCGCGCAGGCGGCGCTCGATTACGGTTTCGAGCAGCTCAGCCTCCAAGAGATCGTGGCGATGACGGTTCCCGCCAATTGGCGCTCGCGCCGGGTGATGGAGCGTCTCGGGATGACGCGGTCGCCGGAAGACGATTTCGATCACCCGCGCCTTCCGGAAGGCCCACTCAGACGGCACGTTCTCTACCGTTTGCGCAAACCCTAGGCGGGGTCGTGACCGGCTCGATCCTATTGGTTCGCCATGGGGAGACCGAATGGAACCTGGAAAGGCGAATTCAGGGCCGCTTCGATTCCCCGTTGACCGAGCACGGCGTTGCCCAGGCGCATGCGATCGGAAGCCTGGTCAGGGAATTGGCTCATGCCGGATCGGTCCGGATCGTCGCGAGCCCACTTGGGCGTGCCATGCGCACCGCGAAGATCATCGCCGAGCACCTCCCGTCGCGGCCCGAGCTCATTATCGATGTACGGCTACGGGAAATATCGGCCGGCTCTTGGGATGGCCTCACTTTTCGCGAAATCGAGGTGCGTTGTCCCGGTGTTTTCGCAGGCGACGGCCGCTATGAATGGAATTTTCGTGCGCCCGGTGGTGAGACTTACGAAGCTTTTACGGCGCGCGTTGCAGAATGGCTAAGATCGGCGGTCGAGGAACCGCTGACCATCGCCGTGACGCACGGGGTCGTCAGCCGCGTCGCACGCGGCCTCTACGCGGGGTTGCCGCGCGAAGTTGCGCTGATGCTTCCGGTGCAGCAGGATAGGATTTTCCGGCTCGCAGGCGGCTCCATCGAGGCACTCGTCGTCAGGCAAGCGGGCGCGAGCTTGGAGCATGACGAGGCGGGCCGCGGCGAAAAGCTTCATGGCGCAATAGATAAAGGCCGGTTACCGTAACCACCGTTGCGCCGATTACGATCGTCTGGCTGGGCACATCGCCCCATACGGCAAAGCCGAAGAGCAAACCCCAGATCAGAGCCGTGTAGCTGAACAGCGAAACCGCTGCTGCCGGCGCATAGTAGAGCGCCTGCGTCGTCCAGTATTGCGATATGCCGCCGACGAGCCCGATCGAGCAGAAAAGCAGAAAGTCGATGGGGCTTGGTGTGATCCAGTAGAACGGCAACCAAGGCAACGCCATGAGCGTCATAAACAACGCCGTGTAGAACACGATCGAAGCGGTCGACTCAGTCCGGGTCAAGCCACGCACGGTCAGTGCGCCCACTGCGTTGCACACTGCACACAGGATGGCATTCAGCATGCCCACCCAATTGCCGGCACCGCTCGGATGCGCCATGACCAGAACGCCGGCGAATCCGACGGTGACGGCGATCCAGCGCTCCCGCCCGACGGGTTCGCGCAGGATCGGCCAGGACAGCGCAGTCAGAAATAGTGGCGCAGCGAAGGTCAGCGCGATGGCGTCGGCAAGCGGCAACAGGTGGTAGGCAAAGAATGAGGCGACATTGGATCCGCCCCAGATGACAGCGCGGCCGAACTGCGCTCCCAGTCGGCGCGTGCGCAGCGTAGAAATACCCCCTGTCCGCAATACCAATAGGAAGGAGGGCAGCAATGCGACGGCACTGCGGAAGTACACCAGCATCGGGATCGGATAGGTCTGCGCCAACCACTTACCAATCGCGTTCTGGATCGAGAACAAGAAGACAGCCGCGAGCATGTAAAGGATGCCAAGGCGGGCATCCTCGATGCGTGCCGGGGGTCTTCCGACCGGCACAACTCTCTACTATTGGTCGAGGCGGACGAGCTTGCCCGGGTTCATGATGTTCGCCGGGTCGAGGGCGCGCTTTATCGTGCGCATCAACTCGATCTCGACCGGCGACTTGTAATGAGTAATCTCATCGCGCTTCAGCCGGCCGACCCCGTGCTCGGCGCTAATACTGCCGCGCAGATCGCGCACGACGCCGTGGACGATGTCGTTGAATTCTTGCCAGCGCGCCAAATAGGCCGCAGTGTCGGCGCCCTCCGGCTGGGTCAGGTTGAAGTGAATGTTCCCGTCGCCGACATGTCCGAAGGCGATCGACCTGATGCCGGGCAGCCTTGTCGTTACCCCGGCAGTGGCCCGGAGAATGAATTCGGCAACCCGACTCACCGGCACCGAAACGTCATGCTTGATCGAGCCCGAGTAGTTCTGGGCCTCCACGATCGCCTCGCGGATACGCCATAGTTCCCCGGCCTGGGCGCCACTTTCCGCGATGACGCCGTCAGTGACGAGACGCTCTTCGAGCGCGGCTTCGAGGAGCCGCTCCAGCAGGGCGCGCATGCCGGTATCGGTCTCGCTCGACGATATTTCGAGCAGCACGTACCAAGGATAAGCCGCCGCCAGCGGGTCTATTGTGCCGCGAACGTCGATCAGCGCCAAATCGAGCCCGGCGCGGGGGATCAGCTCAAACGCGGTCAGTTGGTCGCCGGAGGCCGCGCGGGCGCGGGCGAACAGGGTCATGACGTCCTCGACCCGGCGGAGGCCGAGAAAGGCGGTCTCGATCTCGCGCGGCTTCGGGAAAAGCTTGAGGGTCGCGGCGGTGATGATCCCGAGCGTGCCCTCGCCGCCGATGAAGAGCTGCTTCAGATCATAGCCGGTATTGTCCTTGCGCAACCCTCTGAGCCCGTCCCATACCTGTCCGTCCGGCAATACGACCTCCACCCCCAGGGTCAGCTCGCGGGTATTGCCATAGCGCAATACTGCAATACCGCCGGCATTGGTCGACAAATTGCCGCCGATCTGGCAGCTGCCTTCGGCACCGAGGCTCAATGGGAACAGCCGGTCGGCGCCTCCCGCCGCCTCGTGCAGGTGCGCGAGAATGCAGCCGGCTTCGACCGTCATTGTGAAGTTGACGGCGTCGATATCGCGGATGCGGTTCATGCGGCCGAGCGCGAGCACGATATTGTCTCGATCCTCGGGCGGCACAGCGCCGCCGACGAGGCCGGTGTTGCCACCCTGCGGCACGATCGGCAGCCGCTCCTCGGCACAAATCCGCACAACGGCGGCAACCTCCGCGGTTGAGGCCGGGCGAACGACGAGCCGCGTGGCGCCGCGCCACAGATGCCGCGCCTCGGTGAGATAGGGCTCCTGGTCGTGCGGATCGCTGATCCATCCCGCGGGACCAACTAGCCCCTTGATCCGCTCGAGTGCGGCCTCGATGTCCATCGTTTCCCTCCTCGACTGCGCAGTCGTGATTTAGGCGGCATGCGCTACAGAGGGAAGCGTCCCGTCCCGTCACCTGTGCCGCGGGGCGGCGGCGCGGCGCAGGCGGTCATTGATTGCGCGGCCGAGCCCTTGCTCTGGGATCGGCATGACGGCGATGCCGGCGAAGGGCGGTCGGTCGAGCCGGCGCAACATCGCGAACAGGTTGGCCGCGGCCTCGGCGAGATCGGCGGATCGGCTGAGCCACAAGACCTCGGCAAAGCCCAGCGGGGCATCGGGGCCGAAAGCGAGCAAAGCCTCGCCTGGACGGGCCTCCATTGCGCCGAGCCTCAGCGGCAATGCGGGTGCGTAATGGCTCGCCAGCATGCCCGGTGATTTCGGAGC
>JBARIB010000018.1:0-1524 GCA_049799535.1 Allostellaceae bacterium
GTAGAGCCGCCATTGCCGGGCCGGCTAGAGGCAGGGGGCTGTGCGCCAAGCCTTTGCCAAGAATATGATCGAGCGACAGCGGCCCGGCACCGTGCACGACATACCAGCCGAACAGAGCGGCCCAGAACAGGTGCTCGTCTTGCGGCGCTCCAAGGGACTGCGCGAGCAAGGTCAACACCAGCATCAGCAGCGCTAAGGGCCTGACGAAAAGCCCCGCGGCCAGCAGCACCGGTCCCGTTACACGTGCGGCGATGATCGGCCAGCTGGCGTGGAAATCGCCGATATCGCCCCCAGGAAGCATACCCGGCGCAAAGAATGCCTTCGCCAACGACAGGCGGACCAGCAGATCGACGATCGGCGCCACCGCCCGCAACGCCGTCCGGCTGATATCCAGAAATGCGGCCAGCCTCACCCGGAGCCGGTCGCTATGGTAGAGTGTTATCGGCCTCACCGACTTGCCGCCTTCACTATGGCTGGCGAATTCGTCATCTCCTTACCCCTGTTCCCCGTTTATCATGCGCCTCCAGCTTCGCATCGCGCGAAATGAACACTGGACGGCCGGCATCGGGGAAGTGCATCGGCGCCTGAGGCCGGCCCTCGAAGATACGTCCGCTCCACCAAAGGAGAAAAAGCCCGCCGGGCACCGAGACGCTAACTCCCTCCCAAGCGCCTGACTCGATCAAATAATGCACGAAACCGCTTTTGCGGGTTGCCGTCACAGCAATCACTCAGGCCCTCGAAGCGGTGTGCGCTCAGGGTTACCAGAGCTGATGTCAACAAATGGCAGATATGAGTCCGAGGGTGTGTGAAAACGCTAGATCTGGTATTTTGCCGGGGGGATCTCCGGGGGGACGAGGGTGAAGCGTTTTGTTGAGGGCCAGGACCGAGCCCAGCTCATGCTGCTGCCCGAGTGTTTGGACGACTTCGTCGGCGAGGACAATCCGGTTCGGGTTGTCGACGCCTTCATTGAAGAGTTGGATTTGGCGGTATTGGGTTTTGCCGGCGTTGTGCCGGAGGCGACCGGCCGCCCCTCGTATCACCCGGCGACGCTGCTCAAGATTTACCTCTACGGTTATTTGAACCAGGTTCAGTCGAGCCGGCGGCTGGAACGCGAAACTCGCCGCAATCTGGAGATGATGTGGCTGACCGGGCGGCTGACGCCGGATTTCAAGACCATCGCCGACTTTCGTCGCGACAACGGTTCAGCGATCAGGGCAGTGTGCAGCCAGTTTGTTGCACTGTGCCGTCGTCTGGACCTTCTCACCGACGCCGTCGTCGCCATCGACGGCAGCAAATTCAAGGCCGTGAACAATCGCGACAAGAACTACACGGTGACCAAGGTCAAGAAACGTATGGAGCAGGTCGATGCCAGCATCGCTCGCTACCTCGCCGCGCTCGACCGGGCGGATCGCGAGGAAGGCGACATTGCCGAAGCCAAGGCAAACCGTCTCAAGGAGAAGATCACGGGTCTGCGAAGCCAGATGCAATTCCTCAAAGGGATGGAGCGCCAAGTCGAGAACGCTT
>JBARIB010000019.1:0-3162 GCA_049799535.1 Allostellaceae bacterium
ACGCTTTCCAGGGTCTCGGATTGCAGCACCGCGCTGTTGACGTTCTCGAGCAGCAAGCACGGGTGCGCATCGAGCAGGGCAGCGGACAGACGTTTTTCGAGCTCCTCCGGGTTCCGCTTGCTGCCGCCCTTAGTGAAGCGCCACGGCAGCACCCCAAAGCCAATCAGCGATATCCCGCACAGCAAGAGTCCCTTGCCGGAACCGGAGCCCGAGAGCTGCGCGGCATTGACCATGACCGCCGGGGCGAGATGTAGGCTTGGCCGGCAAACGGCACCCTGCACCGCGGCGAGCAGTGTGCTTTCGTCGCGGCCGGGCGGCTGCTCAAGATCGACGACCTCGACCTCGAGTGTTTGCCCGTTGGCGCCGGTCATCATCTCCACCCGGCGCGGCGCGTCGGCAAACGCAAAGGTACGGAACGCCCGGCGCAGTGTGTAGAGCGCCTCTTTCGCCTCGGCCAGAGAAGGGCGCTCGGGCACGCTGACCGGCGGGACCTTCGAACACCACAGGCCGCTTGCCGGGTCATAGCCCTCGGCGGTTCGGATGCCGCCATCATCGGTGAGCAGCGGCGCGGTGCTGATCCCCTCGAGCGCCGGCAGATCCCACTCCCCTCGCAGGGCAAGATATTGGCGCGCGGCGCGATCGGGCAGGTCAACCGGCTCCATCCGCCTCCGCCCGCCTCTCCACTTCGGGACGACGGGCCGGAACCTCTCGTGCACCTTGATGACGACGTTCTCGACTGTGAGCGGCACTATTTGCGGTAGGCGACCGCGCTTCGACGCGACCACTCTGACCGGAACACCCCTCTCGTAGAATTCACCCGTTTTTTTGAACTCATCGCGGATGGCGTAGACTGCCGCCGGCAGATTACCGGGCTGGATCACAAGATCAGGCTTGAGCTGGTCGACACGCCCACTCGCCTCGTCGGCGGTCGCCGGCAAAGGCTGCTTGTCGGATTGCTCCCCTTGCGGATCGATCTCGGTGTCGATCCAACGTCGCAGCTTGCGCAGGCCCATGCCGGTTTGCTTGGCGACGCGGATCAGTTCGAGCTCGAACTCGGCGTCTGGTTTGTCCTGCCGCCATACGGCGAGACGGGCGATCTCGCCCTTCAGGTCAGCAAAGCTGATGACAGGCCCAGACCCGGCGCCGTTGCCCGACGCCGATCCGTTCCCCTTCGCCATGTATAAACTCCCCCATCATGTCGCGCTCGTCTTGAACCCGCTGGCGATCGTGCGGCGCGTCTCCCCTTCGGGCAGATCGGCGTGCAGCGCCGCCCTGAGCAGCGCCGCCTCGGCAACCGTCGCCCCGATTTCTCCTTTTCGAATCGCTTCCCCGAGGCGGCAGGCAGCCCAGAACAGCGTGCTGTTGCGTTGGGTTTCGCGGGCGAATTTGACCCGGCGGAGCACACCATCGAAGCGGCGATTGTCGAGCGGTGTCGCCGGTCGAGGCACGACCGCGGCTGGCCGCGCCAGTAATTTTTGCAGCAACCATTCCGGCCACGCCGCCGGCGCCGCGTTGCAGAGCACCGGGCAGCCGGCAGCCGGCCACCAGATGACAAACCCGCCCTCGCCACGGGTGTCGACACCGATCGCGAGGCGGCTCGCGCTATTCCGCACACCTAGTGCATGCTGAAATATGAAGTGCAGGCCGCCCGACCGTGTTTGGTGGAGGCGGCTCAGCGGTAGCTGGTCGCGATGCGCCGCCAACCAGACCTCAGCCTCGGGATGTTTAGCCGCGTCTATATCGAGGACCGAGAGGCCGGAGAGCGCGCCGGTTCGCACGCCGACGAGCGGGCCGGGATGATGCCGCCACAGCGCATGCAGCTCGGCAGGATCCGCCGTAGCGTATTTATGACCGCCTGGTCCCGGGATCGCCGGTGCTTTATTGGGGGCGCACGGGAAGCACGGCAACCCGGTCGCGAGCGCGGCCTCGAGCGGCGTCATTCAAGTGCACCGGGATGCGCCCGTCGAATTGCCCCAATAACCGCGGCGCTGAAACGGTCACTAAGCTCGCGGTTGCGCCACTGCAGGACGGCGGCGTAAAGCGGCTTCCCGCTCGTGTCGGTTTTTTGCCGGCCGCTATTATCGACCTGAATTTTACCCGGCAGCGCACACCAGGCGCGGCCATGACTCACGAGCACCGGGCAGTCGATGATGCGCAAACCGAGCGGTTGGATCTCCACCGTGCAAAAGCCGCGTAGCGCATTTTTGACGAGTGGCTGGAACCTGATTAGCCGCAGCTGGCGCGGCGCCGGCCTGTCGCCATAGCCGACCGCCGTGCCGGCATTGGTGCGGCGAAGGTCAGTTATCATCTTGCAGCCGTTCAAGCACGGTAAAGCGGTGCTTCTGCTTCTTCCTCCAGCACCGCTTCAAAGAGAGTGCGGTCGATGCGGCCCTCAATCGCGGCCCTGAGGATGTCAGCGAGCGTGCGCGGATCGAGCGCTTCGGCCTGCCAAGTTTCGTTTCCCTCGAAACGCCGGTTATCGGTTGCCTTGGGCGGCGCCGAGGGGAGCTTATAGGCTTCCGCTTGCTCGGGGGTCACCGCCAGTCGAACGCATTCGATGTCGACCTCGCCATAAGCTGCGGCGAAGGCGCGGACCTCTTCGGCTAAGTTGCCGAAGACGTGAACCCCGGATTGATCATGATCACCGATGTACAGCATCGTGACCGCCGAACCGGCCCAGAGCCGCCCCATGCGGTGCTTGGCCGTAAGGCTGTCAAATCCGCTCGAAGAACAGACGTCGACGCCAAAGGGATTGGCCACGCGCGCCAGCTGCGGCACCATGCCCGCCGCTTCGCACCACACGTACAGCCGGCGCTTCTGGTATTTTTGGCGGTCCAGCCGCAGCTCGCGCGCCATTTCGGTCAGGCTTGTTAAAAACGCGCTGGCATTTTCGTAAAAGAATGAGCCCTCGGTGACGAACCCGTCGTCCCGGATCCAATCCATCGGAACGAGGCGGGCGCGCCGGGCTTTGGTGAGCAGTTCTTGCAGTCGGTCGGCGGCTAGTTCGGTCTTCTCGTAGCCATAGGCGCCGACAAGCCGATAAAAAATCTGGCGCACGATCAGCGGCAGTTGATCGCGGTATTCCGCGAGCACCGCTTTCACTTGCGAGAGCGGCGCCAGCGTTTCCGGCCGTGGTCGCTACGAATTTTTGGTGCGGTGGTC
>JBARIB010000020.1:0-8852 GCA_049799535.1 Allostellaceae bacterium
ACGGTGAATGCCGCGAAACCATAGGAATGCGCAGCGTTTCGCACCGCCGACCACGGCGCCTGCTCGTGCACATAGACGGGCGGGCGCTTGCCTGTCTTTGGGTCGGGTGCGCCGACGGCGGTGATCACCCGGCACTGCGGCGGGTCGAAAAAGAGCTGGTTCGACGGGACGGAGGTTCCGCCGCCGCCGATGACCATGTGCACCGTCCCCTTGGTCGTGTCGATCACGTCGGTGGCAGTCGCAGCGGGGACTGGCGTCAGGGTGGCGTTGGCTTCCTGGCCGCGGATCGGGTGCGAGCGCTCGTAATGGTGCTCGTGTCCGCACACCACGAGGTCGACGCCGTATTTGTCGAACAACGGCACCCATTCCTCGCGGATCCCGAGGTCCGCGCCATTGAATTTGTCGACCGTTGAGATCGCGACCTGGTGCATGCACACGACGACCCAATCGATATCGGGGTCACGACGGGCGGCGGCCAATTCCTTCTCCAGCCAAGCCTTCTGAGCGCCCTCCGAATATCCCCTGACGTAGGAATTGCCGCCGTCCTGGTAGACGACATCGTCATTGGCGATGCTGACCACCCGTACTGAACCGGCCGTGAAGGCATACCAAAGCCCACGCGTCACATCCGTCTGGCCATCCGCCGCCGGCACCGAAAAATAGGTCTGATAGGCCTGATACCCGATCGGTCCATTGCCCAACTCGTTCTCATGGTTGCCGGCCGAGGGCATCCAGGGACGTTTACGGGCGCTACGGCTGTTGTTCTCCCAGAAATCCCACCACGTCCGCACCCGGTCCTCAGCGAGATTAGCGTAACACAGATCGCCGTTGAACAGGTGGAACAAGGGCTGCAGCCGCTCCACGCCGAGCGTGGTATCGGCAGCCCACGGCGAACCGAGATTGTCATTCACATACGGGGGGTTCGGTAGCGTCACCCCGGCGGGCGGCGCGTACTTCTTGCCGAGGGTCGGCGTGGCCTGATCGCCGAAGCTGGTGAAGGTGAACGGCGCGCGGCCATGTGGAGCGGTACGGAACGTAGCGAACTCCGGCGCGGCGCCGTCGTGCATTGCCGCGTATAGATAAGGGGAGTCGGCCCGCAGCCCGCCGAGCCTCGCATGATAAGCGTAGACGATCTGCCCGGACTTTGCATCGGTGTAACTGGTCGGTTTGGCCTCGACCGTTTGCTCGAGCTTGCCGTCGAGACGGCCGAGCACGACACGGGGATTGCGAACGGGTTGCAGCGTGTGCCACGACACCACCATCTCCGACGATGCGTCCGCGCCGAACTGCAGATGCAGTCCGCCGACCGGGGGTGTCGCCACCGGATCAGGCGATGGGGGTAAGGAGGGTGCGGCCTCGGCGCCTCCGGTTCCGAAGAGCGGCGCCGTTACCATCGCCGCGCCTGCGAGGCCTGCGGCGATCAGCTTGCGACGGCTGAGTTCGAGGTTGAATCCGGTGTCTTGTGTGGTCATGGCCGCGAGGTTGCTCCACGGTGGCCGGGGGAGCTTATCGCAACTAGATGACAGTTCGGCAAACCGGCGTCTTCCACTAGAGGAAGACGCTGAGATTCTTGTCGAGCAGGACGTTGGCGTCGAGCACGATCGTGCGCCGCCTCACCTTCCACGCGCCATTCACCTTGCACAGCACATCCTCACGGCAACCGGAGAGGAGCTGGTGATCCGTCTCCAGGTGCGAGCGGTACACCAGAAACGCGGTCTTGGCTTCTACCTCGCCGTTCTCGAGCGGTGCGGCTTCGAGATTGCCGATCAGGTGACGGGTGCGCGACGGGGGATCCTCGGCCCAGGCCATGCCCGTCTCGAGTCGGGCCACCCGCATTTCGAGATAGCGCTTGTCCTCCTCGAAGATCGCCAGATCGCCGAGCGGCGTCACTTCGCGGTGCGTTTCGCGGCGCAGGACGTTCTTGCGGCGCGGCATGAAGTAGAGGACATCGTCGGTGAAGAGATCGAGCCACTCCTTGAACTTGCGCTCGTCGAGCAGCCAAGCCTCGCGGATATAGAACTGCATCAGCTCGAACCACAGTGCCTGCTGCGGCGTCAACATTACAGGGTGGGCGGCTACGGCCTCGTGCGCGCGCTTCGTCTTCACCGGATTTTCGCGTACTAGTGCGCCGTCCAAGCGAACGGAATCGTCGTTCCCGCGCAAGCGGGAACCCAGAGGCGAGCGACGGAGCGGTGGCCCTCGGTCCCCGCTTGCGCGGGGACGACGAGCATGTTCGATTTAGATTGGATCATGCTCTACCCTCGCATCGTGGCGGTGCCGTCGAAGCGGGCTCGGGGCGGGTCGAGGAGGATGTCGGCCCAGCTCGCCGCGTTCATGAACTCTTCCCAGCGCCTGTAGAAGAGGCGCTGGTTGTTCTCCGAGATGTAGCGCTCGGAGACGAGCCCCGGATAATCCGGATGCGGCCCGGCGTGCCCCAAGCCCATCGACAGATCCTGGGGGTGCCGGCGCCCGAAGCGGCTGGCACTCGCCGCGGTCACCTGACGCCAGTTGTCGACGTCGTCCTGCTCGAACATGCCCGCCGCACCATTGTTGGCTTGACTGCCGATGCGGATCGCGCGCTTCAATTCCTCGGGCATATCGCGCTCGAGCAGCACGAAGTGCCAGAACTCGGTCTTGAGCGGGCCGCGCGGTAGGGCCAGCCGGAGCCCGAGGATCCCGTTCGGGAAGATCGAGTGGTTAGCCAGCTGCACGCGGCGCGCGCGCAAGGTGCCGAGCCGCCGCTCGACCTCGGGCATCGTCGCGTCGTAGTACTCCTGGAACAGCTGTATCGTCTCTTTCGACATGCCGTGCACGAAGCGGGGGACGCCGTCATCCGCGTCGCGGAAGGTGATCGAATGCCCGTTGACAAAGGCATGCTTGTTGGGGCTCGCGAACTGGTCCTCGTGGGACAGAGGCGGGCGGCCGAGATAGCGGGTCTGGACCCGGGCGCTCGAGAGATGGCTGGTCGGGACGTGATAATTGTCCGAGCAGTTGTCGACCAACGTCTTCCAGTTGACGGGTTCGAGCCATTTCATCGGGCCTAGAACCTGCATGCCGCAATCCCGCCGATTGAACACCGTGTCGAGATACCAGCGCGCGTCACCCAGATAGGCCTCGAGGTTGGGGGCGTCCTTGGACCAGGTCGCGAAGACGATCCCCGCATAGGTCTCGACGCGCGCCTCGATGAGCCCGAGTGACGATTTGTCGAGCGCGTCGTAATAGGCTTGCGACTCCCCGGGGACGTGCTCGAGGGCGCCGTCGTTGCGGTAGGTCCAGCCGTGATAGGTGCACATGAAGCGTTTGGCGTTGCCGTCGTCGCAGCGCACCACCCGGTTGCCGCGGTGGCGGCACATGTTTAAGAGCGCATGCAGCCGGCCCTGCCCGTCGCGGGTCAGGATGACCGGGTCCTCGCCCATGTAGGTGTGGAAGAAATCATCGGCCTCTGGCACCAGGCTCTCGTGCCCGATCATCAGCCAGGCGCGCCCGAAGATCTTCTCCATCTCCTCGTCGTAGGTCGTCTGCTCGCTGAAGATGCGGCGGTCGAGTTTGCCGGTGGCGGGGTCGATGACGACGTATTTCCGAGCGCTGCCCATACCCGGATCCTCCCTCTCGCGGTCATGATAGCAGGGGTTGCAGGTCCGCCGCCACGCGGTTCAATTTAGGTAATTGGCGAACTCACTAACGCATGTTAGTGCAGGGCTTGGAGGGTTTGATGCCACGGCCCCGAGCAGCCGACGATTTCAAGATGATCCGTACCCGCATGGAGGAGTTGCAGCGGGAAAGGCTGCGCGGGCGACCTGCCCCCAGGGCGGCCTCCAGCATCGCGGTTGATCGCGGCCCATGTGCCTGCGGCAGGAGCCTGTTCCCTGACGAATGCGACGGATCGTGCAAGACATTATGAACGGCACCAGGTTGCGATTTAGCGCGATCAGATCGGCGCGGGGAGCTCCGGCTATAGACGCGGCGCTATGAGGCCGCACTGCCGTTGAACGCCGCTCGGGGTGTGCTGGTGGCTCGGTGCCGGAAGCGGGCATCCCCGCGACGCCATCGAACAGGGAAGACCGACCCCAAAGCTGCCGTTAGCCGTGCTTGGGTCAGCGGACTCCGGCGCTGGCATGATGCCAGGCGAGCAACTTCCGCTGGATGGCCTCGGTCGTGAGGTTGACGAAGAGCGCCACGAGCACGATCAAGAGCAGCGCGGCAAGAACGTCGTCGATGCGAAAGCTTTCCTGCGATCTAACCAGAAACGCACCCAGCCCGTTCGTCGACAGCAGCATCTCGGCGACAACGGCCAGCAGCAGGGATATGGCGATGCTGAGGCGGATGCCGGCGGCGATCCGCGGCAACGCTGCCGGGAGATCGACGAAACACATCCGCTCCGCGCGGGTCAATCGCAGCGACCGCGCCAGATGCGACAGCATCGGATGAAGCGAGCGGACCGCGTCGATGGTGTTGATCAGGATCGGAAACGAGGCGCCATAGGCGACGACGGCGATCTTTGCGGCATCGCCGATCCCGAGGAAGATCATCCAAACCGGGATGAGCGCGATCGGCGGCAACGGGCGCACCAGTTCGATCACCGGTTCGACGATATCGCCGAGCGTCCGCACCCGGCCGAGCAAAATCCCGAGAGGCAGCATCGTGCCGAGCGCCAATCCGAACCCTGCCGCGCCGCGCAGCAGCGTATGGCCAAGCTCGTTCAGCAGGACGCCGTGGTCGCCGATAAGCGTCTCGACGACGGTCACAAAGCCCGGGAAGGTCGGTGAGTGCTCAACAAACGCGGCGAGCTGCCATAACCCCGCGAGCGCGGCGAGAAACAGGATCCCCGGCAAGTTGATGCGGCGAATCATGCCGGCTGCGCCAGTGCGGTCATCGCTATATGCCAGCCGACGACGACCCGGCTCGCCTGCCGCACCAGCGCGTTGAACAGCAGCCCCAGCGCGCCGATCGCCGCCATGATCGCGAACATTTCCGGGGTGCGCAGCGAGAACGCCGCGTCATAAAGCAGGAAGCCGAGGCCGCTCTGGCCGGCGAGCATCTCCGCGGCAATCGTTGCCAGCAGCGCGACGCCGGCGCCGATCCGGATGCCGGTCATGATCTCGGGCAGCGCTGCCGGCAACCGCAACCGCATCAGGATTTCCCAATCGGAATAGCCAAAGCAGCGCGCGGTCATCATCTGCACCGGCTCGGCCGCGGCGAGCGCGTTGGCGGCGTTGATGTAAATCGGCCAGAGCGAGGCAAAGGCGATGATGAACAGAAACAGCTGTGTGCCGATGCCGAGCACGAAGATCGAGATCGGGACGATGGCCGGCGGCGGCAGCACTCGAAGCATGTCGACTAACGGCCCGAGCATCCGGCGCACGAGCCGGTAGCGCCCGGCGACGATGGCCAGCGCAAGACCGATCACGATGGCAATCGCCAACCCGGCGACCGCCCGCACGGTGGTCATGCCGAGACCCGTCAGGAAGTCCGCCGAACCCAGTAAACCCCATGCCGCTGCCGCGATGGCCGGCAGCCCGGGAAAGTAGTCGGCTGGAACAGCACTGGACCACGCCAGCGCCTGCCAGCACAACAGCGCCAGCGCAATGCCGAGCGCGCGGTTGGCGATGGCGCGCAGGTTCACGGGCGGCTACGGCTGGATCGTGAAGACGACATCCGGCGCCGGGATCGGGCTCTTCAGCAGCCCGGTGCGCACCAGCGCAGCGATCGGCGTCTCCAACTGCTTGGGCTCCGCGACCACGCTACCCATGTTCGGCGCGAACCCGATCTTGCCGGCGAGCTCTTCCGACATCTTGAATTCGCTGACGATGATCCGACGGTATTTGTCGAGGTTGGCGGCCAGGTCCTTATCGGCGGCCACCATCGCCCGCATGAAACCGGCTGCTGCCGCCTTGTTCTTGGCGAGCCAATCCGACTGCCCGAAATAGCCGGCGATGGCGAAGGAACCGATTTGCGGCAAATCCGCGATGATCCCCTTTGCCAGGACAGTCCCCTTGATCTGCGCCGAGGCCATGATCGCCGAATAGAACGGGTCGACCGCGCATACCGCATCGACGGTGCCCAGTTCGAGCGCCGCCTTCATCTGCGGAAACGGGATCACGACCATTTTCATTTCACTCGCCGGAATTCCGGCGGCGCGGATATGGTCACGGATCATCAGATCGCAGCCGCCGTTGGTGGCGTTCGACGCCACAGTCCTGCCCTTGAGATCTTGCAGCGTCTTGACACCGGAGCGCGCCGAAGCAATCAGGTATTCGCCGAGGCCGTTCTCCAGGGGCCAGTGCTCGACAGTGGAAATCATGAACTCGCGTATCGGCTGGTGCTCTGCGACGGCGCTGATGACCGGCAACGTCGCCGCGAAGCCGATGTCGGCCGAGCCGCCCACTACTGCAGAAACAACGGCCGGGCCGTTGTTCAGCGTGATCATCTCGACCTTGATCCCCTCTTTGCTGAAATAGCCCATCTGCTGCGCGTCTATCACCGGGACGATGCCCAAGGTCTTGAGGAAGGCCAGCCTCACCGTCTCTTCCGCAGCCGCCGGCCGAACCGCAGCGACAACCACAACAATTCCGGCAAGCGTGGCGGCGAAGCGTGGCAGACAGGAAAATCGGGTCATGGCTGTTCCTTTCGGATGGTCATGATCGGCTGGCGGTCGTCTTCATTGCGCGGATCCGCGACAGTACATCGTGCCGGATGTCGAGGTAGACGCGTTCTTCGCGCGTCTCAATCTGGTCGCGCGGCTTGGCCAACGGCACCGCGAGGTCGGCGACAATGCGGGTCGGCCGCCGGGCCAGCACAAGCACCCGGTCCGCAACATAGACCGCTTCGTCAACGTCATGCGTTACCAGCAGGCAGGTCTGGCGGTACCGTATGGCGAGGTCGAGAAGCAGATCCTGCATCTCGGCGCGGGTCTGCGCATCGACGGCTGCGAGCGGCTCGTCCAGTAGCAGCAGCCGGGATCGGGCCGCCAAGGCACGGGCGATCGCAACCCGCTGTTGCATGCCGCCGGAGACCTGCCAAGGGTAGTGACCCTCAAAGCCCTCAAGCCCGAGGCTGACCAGCAACTCGCGGGCGCGGTCGCGCTTCTCGCGGCGGCTCGCGTCCGCGACCCGCCGCATGCCGAACACGACGTTGTCGAGGTTGCTCTTCCACGGCAGCAGCGACCGGCTGTAATCCTGGAAAACAACGGAAATGCCGGGTGCCGGGCCGATGAGCGGCGCCCCGAGAAAGCCGATCGAACCCCCGCTCGCGGGCGCCAATCCGGCAAGGCACATCAGCAACGTTGTCTTTCCGCAACCTGACGGCCCGACCATCGAGACGAACTCGCCCTCACGCACCCTGAAGTCGATGTCGGCAATGATCTCTAGCGCCGCAGCCCCGTCCCCGATCGACTTGGCAAGATGCTCGACCGAAAGCACAGGCGGCGGCGCAAGCTCGGGCAAAACCAGACAATCAAGGGCCGCTGCCGTCATGCCAGGCCTCGCCGGCTAGGGGAGTGTCGCTAAGGGAAGGCGACGGTCATGACCGTTCTTGCTGCTTGCGCTGAAGCACCAGCCGGCTCGCCGCGAGGTCGGTCTGCACGGCTTTGAGGAATGGTCAATCGCTGCTCACCTTGACCAGCTTATATCATACGGCCGGCCGCCGTGCTATCCGGACACCAGCGCACAAGCGGAAACCGAGACGCACCCGAATGGCCCAGACATCTTTCGGCTTCAAAACGCGTTTCTGCCCTATCAGGAGACGCAAATGATTAAGACGATAGTGATCGGCGCCGGCGTGATGGGCGCCGCGGTCGCGTATCGGCTGGCTCAGGCCGGCGCGGCGGTTACGGTGCTGGAAGCGACGCGTATCGGCGGCGGCACCTCCGGCATCAGCTTCGCCTGGACCAACGCGCACAACAAGCCGCCGAAGCCCTATCACGATCTGAATGTCGCTGGCATGAAGGCGCATGCCGCGCTGGCCGACGAGTTTGGCGCCACGCCATGGTGGCACGGCGGCGGCAGTCTCGAATGGGAAGCCGAACCCGATCGCGCGGCGCAGAGCGAAAACATCGAGCAGCTGCGGTCCTGGGGCTATGCGGCGGAGTGGATCACCTTGCGCCAGGTGCAGGAATTGGAGCCCGACATCGATCCGGCGACGATCGGTGATGCGCCGGTGGCGTTTTTCCCGGAAGAGGGTTGGCTCGATCCGGTGGTCTACGCGCATGCCATGCTGTCCGCCGCGCGGCGTCGCCATGGCGCGAAAGTCATCTGCGGGGCGCGGGTCGTAGACCTGACCATGGCCGGCGATCGTGTGACCGGTGTCCGGGTCGCCGACGGCACGCAACACCAGGCGGACACTGTCGTGAATTGTGCCGGTCGCTGGACTAATGAGGCAACGCGCGACGCAGGCCTACACTTGCCGCTGGCACCAACCGTGGGGTTCCTGGTGTTCACGCCCCCTGTCGCCGCCAGCTTGAGCCGTGTGGTCCGCACCACCGTAATTCACGCGCGCCCAGATGGCGCCGGACGTTTGATGCTGCATTGGAACCCGACCGATGCGACATTGAGCTTCGACACGAGGCCTAGCCCGTCGATGCCGGAGGCGCGCGACCTGGTACGGCGCGCCCGACAGCTGCTGCCCTCGATCGGCGAGGTCGAACCGGAGGCGGTGCGCATCGCCATCCGGCCGATCCCTGGCGACCATCTGTCCGCCATCGGTCCGATGCCGCGGACTTCCGGCTACTATATCGCCGTCACCCATAGCGGTGTGACGATGTCGCCGTTCCTCGGCGCAGCGGTGGCTGACGAGATCGTACGCGGACGACAAAGGGCCGAACTCGCCGATTTTCGCCCTGCGCGTTTCTTCAATTA
>JBARIB010000021.1:0-1593 GCA_049799535.1 Allostellaceae bacterium
GCGTATTATTGTCCATCGAGTGCCGAGATGCAACAATCACGCCGGCAATGGCTCCGAGAACGCACCCAGGCGGCTTGAGTGGATCAGCAACAAGGGCAAGGGAGGTTAGGTAATGCTGGGATCTACCCAATCCGTGGAGGCGCCGCCGATCGCGAGCCTCCTGCTACTCTTGGCGATCACGGGCGGCAGGATGGGCGTAGTCCGTGGGACCGAGCCCGCCGATGACGCGCCCAAGCGGGTCGAGCTCGGGGGGCGGAAGCTTTCCCATGAGGATACGCTGCGCTGGATCGCCGAGCACAAAGCCTGGCGGCTGGCGCGCAAGACCCGGCCGATCTGGGCCCGGCCGGTGGCGCCGGAGGAGGTCGGCCGGGAGTTCCAGACCGCCGACCACGTCAAGGAGGTGGCCCGCGAGGGCTTCTGGCTGTGCGTCGGGGTCGCCGGCGAGCCGTGGTTCCAGTCCCGGGAAATGATCGTGGCGAAGTACGAGGCGGACCACGAGGTGTCGAAGAAGTTCGGTTTCGACGCAGAAGCTCGCTGTTACCGGAAGTTCAAGCCGAAGCAAACGGAGCGCAATTGGGTTGCCCGCGTGGAGGGGCCCGGAATTGAGGGCTTCTTGATCCGGCCGGGCTACGACCCGGAGCGACCGCTCTACTCCCCCTCCGGCGGCTACGTCGTCAAGGACGAGGTCAAGGACCCCTACAGCGACAAGCCGGACGACGTCTGGCTCGTCCAGCAGTCGCTTTTCGAGAGCACCTACGACCTGGTCCCCTGAACCTCTCCAGGGCCGGGCCGCCGTTGTCGAGAGACTGAACGTGCACGCCATCGACAGCCTCGCCAAGTCCGCCGGCTTGCTCTCCGGACAGCTTGACATGCATCCCGAACCATTCGACCTGGAGGATGTCTTCGCCAACGATTCGCCCACCGACAACTTCGTCGTGTCAAGCGCCAGGATCACGCCAGGCGTGCCATCCTGATCGCCGCCGCCGACTTGCAAAACGTGCTGATGTTGTGGCAAACGACACCTGACCATGATAGACTCGGCCGCTGAGGGCACCCCGGACTGAATGCGGGAGGTCTGCCGTGAAAGTGTTCGTTGCCTACTCCTACCACAAGCCGGACGAATGGATCAAGGAGCTGATTTTCCCCCTGATCGAGGCCTTCGACGGCGAGGCCGTGGACGGCAAGGAGATCGCTGGGCAAAATCTGGCGGACGGCGTGGTGGGCCAAGTCGAGGCTGCGCAGGCCTTCATCGGCTTCCGCACCAAGCGCGACCCCTCGTTGCTGACCGGCCATGACGGCGGCGGCAGCCACGAATGGGTATCCCAGGAACTGGCTGCGGCGAGAGCAAACAAGCTGCTCCGGGTCGAGGTCCGGGAACTCGGCGTCAAGCCGCACGCCATGAGCGCCGATATGGTGCACATCGAATACGACCCGCAGAACCGCGAAGTCTGCCTGGCCCAACTGGTCCCGCTGCTGGCTTCGTGGCGAAGCCAGATGCCGGTGATGGTGAAGCTGCTTCCTCAAACGTTCGTCGACGCGATCAGGCCGCTGATCGGCAGTCAAGGTTACCCGTGCACCTACAGCTACATGGAC
>JBARIB010000022.1:0-14783 GCA_049799535.1 Allostellaceae bacterium
AGTGCGAAAGTCACGGGCGTTATCACGGCACTTGCGGCCCACAGGCCAGCCAGCGCAAGGACCGCTGCGCAGATCGTCGCCGCCACGCGAAGCGTGCCGTCGCCTCTCAGGGCTCAGCCCCACGCCATCATCGCGGCGCCCAGAATGATCACCAGAGCTATCAGCGACAGGGTCGCCACCGGCCATTGCCGCAGCCAGGCGTCGGCCCGCTCGATCGCCTCGCCCCAGGGGACGGTTGCACGTATCGCAGCTTCCCCCAACACGACGACATCTCCCTCCGGCACGCACGGCAGACGGTGCCCCCAACGCCATAGCCCGACGGCCAACACCCCGCCGATCAGAACCGGCCACAACGCTGCCCAGAGCGTCCCGGGGGCGAGCACCTCGAGCAAGGTTCCGCTCTCGGCCGCCGGATAGAGCGCCCAGGGAACCGCTACGGCGGCGAAGGCTATGGTGAGCCAGGGCCAGGTGTATCCGGGCGGCGGCGCCCCAGGGTCTCGACGCGCGGTTTGTACGAGCCGCCGCAGGAAGTAGAGCATCAGTAATGTGCTGCCGGCCGCCGACAATGTCGCGAGCGTGCCGACGACTCCCTCGCCCAACTGAGTCTTCACGGCCAGCTTAGCCAGCGCACCGCCGGTAAGGGGCAACCCGCCTAGCCCCAGAGCCAGCACCGCCGCCGGGATCAGCACCAGCCACAGGCTTGCGCCAGCGCTGGCGGCCACGCCGATCGCGAGGAACAAGCCTCCCTTCACCAAGACGTGGTGCGCTGCGGAGAAGCTCGCCCCCAACGCCGCGGCAGTGTCGCCCGCGGCCAGCCCCATGCCGAGCGCCGCCGCGAGCAGGCCCATTTGGCTGACGCTGGAATAGGCCAGCACCGTCTTCGGGTTTTCCTGCGCAATCCCGACCAGAACGCCGTAGAAGGTCGAGAACAGCCCCGCCGCGGCCAGCGCTTCGCCCCATTCCGGCAACGCGACGCCAAGCGGCAGAAAGCGGACGAACCCGATCACGCCGGCCTTGACCCCGGCGCCGCTGAGCACCGCTGCGGCCGGAATCGGTGCCGCCGTGTAGGCGAGCGGCATCCACACATGTCCCGGCACGAGCCCGATCTTCAGTCCGAATCCGAGGATCAGAAGTGTCAGCGCGACGCCGCGCCAGGGCGAACCCGGTAGTGCCGCCACCGCGTCGCGGATCAGCAGGCTGCCGTCCGGTGTAACGGAGGCCATAAATACGAAAGCCATCAACAGGAGGGCCTCGCCCAGCACGGCGAGTGCCACATAGATGATGCCGGCCCGCCGGCTACCCGGCGCCCCGTCATGTACGATAAGCCCATAGGCCGCCAGACTGACAACCGAGTAGGTCAAATAAAAGCTCACCAGGTCGGCGGCGATGAAGACGCCGAGGCTGCCGGCCAGGGTCAGCAGCCACCATTCGGCAAAGCGTCCGGCATTCGGGTCGCCGCGCAGATGGGCCGAGGCGTAGGCTCCCGCGACGATCCACAGCAGCGCCGCGGTCCCGAGCAACATCGCCCCGGGCAAGTCAAGCACCAGCGTCATGCGAAACGGCGGCTCCGGCAAGACCAATGTCGCGCCGTCGGGGGCCAGCAGCGCCGCCGCCAGCGCTGGCACCGGCGCCAGCGCCAACAGTGACGGCATTCGGTCTCGCCAACGACGTGAAATGCAAGCCGTCAGCATAGCGAGCGGTGCAGCCAGCGTGACAGCAAGCAGCGCACTTGCCGCGGTCACAGCCGGCGATCCGGGAATGCTCGCGGTCGTGGCGAGACGTGCAGCCGGCGGTTCATCTCGGACCCATTACCGCTATGTCGGGACGGCCGATCTGCAGCAACTCCCAAGGCCGCAGCGGTACGAAGCCGAGCAGCACCGCGCACAGTGCGACCACGACGACCACCGCCTGCCGCCGCTGTGATACGGTCGTCAACAGCCTCAGTGGCTCGACCGGGTCGGCCAGCGCTCGGGCGAGCACAAGAAACACGTAACCGCCCGCGAGCAGCCCGCCTGTCAGGACGACCACGGCCCACCACCATTGGCCCTCCGCCACCGCCGCCGTTAGCAGCATCGCTTTAGCCACAAAGCCACCGCTTGGCGGCAAGCCCATAAGCGACAGGCCGCCCAGCCCAAAGGCGAAGACGGTTATCGGCAGGGCCCGACCGATACCGGAGAGCCCCGCGATACGGTCGTGCCCGAGCGCCTCGGCGATCAGCCCTGCCGCCATGAACATGGCGGCCTTGGCGAAGGCGTGCGAAATGGCCTGAAGCACGCCGCCGGTCCAAGCAGTCGTCGTCCACGGATGCCCCGTCTCGGGCTTGACGGCGAGCGGGAACATTAGAAACAGGTAACCGATCTGCGCCACCGTCGAGTACGCGATCAGCAGTTTCAACCGCGCCTGGCGGAGCGCCACAATGCTGCCAAAAATGATTGCCGCGGCTCCGAGAATGGCGAGCACCTGTGCAGCCGCTCGCTCCGGCATCCTGGGCATGACGTCGAACCACAAGCGGACGACGAGAAAGAACGGCGCCTTGACGACCAACCCCGACAATATCGCGCTGGCCGGGGCGGGAGCGCCGGCATGGGCGGGCGGCAGCCACAAATGGAATGGATAAAGCGCGGCCTTGGCCAACAGCCCCGCCGTCATCAGCGAGATCGCGGCCCACGCCACCGGCTCGGCATGGATGCGGCCGGACAACAGCACGATATCGAGCGTGCCGTAGGCGCCGTAAAGCAGCGCCGCGCCGAGCAGATAGAGAATTGACCCGAGCAATGCGAAGAGGAGGTACCGTAACGCGGCCGCGAGCGTCTCCGCGCGGCCGTCCAGGGAGACCAGCGGCACCGCGGCGAAGGTCAGCAGTTCGAGGGCGACATAAAGGCTGAAAAGGTCGCCGCAAATAAACACGGCATTGAGCGCCCCCCAAACCGCCAGCAGCAATGTCCAGAATACCAGCGGCGCGCGCGTCTCCTCGCCACGCGAGGCAGGGAATTGCGCGCGTGCGAAAAGTCCAATGCCGCAGATCAGCAGTGCCGCGGTCACGATCATCGCCGCGGAAAGCCCGTCGGCGCGAAATGCCACGCCGAGCGGCGGGTTCCAGCTCCCGACAATGTATAGCAGCACATTTTGGGTCCGCCAGACGTCCGCGACGATCGCAACAGCAACCGCGAGCCCGGCGGGCATCACGATGAGGGCAATACGCTCTGCGTGCCGCCCGCCGAGTGCCAGTGACAGAAGCACCCCCATGACGGGCAGGACGATCGCCAGAACGAGGAGGAACCCGCCTGCCGTGGTGGAACTCGGCATCAGGCTTGGCTATCCATCCGACTGCAAGGTCGTCGGCTCGGTCTCGTGAAACAGCCGCAGCAACAGTGCCACCGCCAGCGCCGTTGCGGCGAAAGCGACGACGAGGCCGGTGATGATCAGCGCCTGCGGCACGGGGTCGCCGCCAAACCCGGCCGCCGCACCCCTCCGGGCGACGACCCCCATCAACAGAAACACGCCACCGCCGATCAGGTTGAAGGCGAGGATCTTGCGCAGCGGCTGGGGCGGCACAATCGAGCCGTATAGGCCGAGGCCCACCAGCACCGCGCCGCACAACCCATACAGTGTCGCTGCGCTCATCGATGCAGCGCCCGTTCTGGTGGACCGGCCACCAACAAAGCGAGAGTCGCTGCGATCGAAAGCGTCACCGGCACCTCGATCATTACGATCAGCAGCTTGGCGTAGTCTGCCGGATAGGCCAGGAAGGCTCCCGCCATCGCAAAGCCCGCCAGCCCGATCACGAAGAACACCGCCGGTCCGCCAACCAGCAGGAGCCGCAACCAGCGCCGGCTGATCGGAGGCGCATCTACCAGCCCGGCCATCTTGGCGAGGATCCACATGGCGGCCAGGATCGTTGCACCCTGAAATTCGCCGCCGGGAGCAACCGAGCCGACCCAGAAGATGTGAATCCCGACCAATATGCCCACCGGCGCCAGCAGCTGGGCGATAAATGTCAGCACGCCGTCCGGGTCAGCATGGTGGCGTGGGCCGGGGAAGCCGCCCCAAACGCGGTCCGGCGCCAGCGACCAGATGCCGACCAGCGCGAGCAACAGCACCACCATCTCGAGGAGCGTGTCGATCGCGCGATACGCCATCAGGACCGCGGTGACGGGATTTCCAAGGCCGGTGGCCGCGATGTTTGCCGCTGCCTGCGGCGCGAGCGTCGGCGCGGGCTCGGGCAATAGCAGCACGATAGCCGCGAGCCCCGCCGCAACCACGGTACAAAGCGCGGCGGCGGCAAGCCGCAGGATTGCGCCCGGCTTCTCACCGGCCGCCACGGTCTCGGTGCGGCGCAAGCGGGTGCTGGCACCCAGCAGCAGCCCGCCGGTGACCCCGCTGCCGAGCGCGGCCTCGGTCAGCGCCACATCTGGGGCGGCGAGACGCACCCAGACCAGCGCCAGAAGCAAGCCAAAAGCGACAAAGCCGATTACCGCGGCGAATGCATCGCGCGCGGCGATGATCCATACGGCCATTCCGAGGACCAATACCGCAAGGCCGATGTCGAGAGCCAAGGCGATCCGTCAGGCCGGCGGCCCGCCCGGCCGGGCGGTGTGCGCAATCAGCTGGGTGACCGTGGCGCCCGCCAGCAAGGCAAGCAACCAGATGCCGATGAACTTCAGTGCCACAAACAACCCTTCGGCTTGAAACAGCAGCCCGAGCACCACCAGGCCGAGGCCGAGATTGTCCGCTTTGGTCAGCGCGTGCAGGCGGCTGAGCGCGTCAGGAAAGCGCAGCAGCCCGACTGTACCTGCCAGGAAGAAGAAGGCTCCGGCCGAGACCGCAAGGATGGTCAAGGCATCGAGCGCGAGCCTCATGCCCCGTCCGCCCCCGAGCGAGGGAAGCCCTTGACAAAAGCGACCGAGACGAAGGCCGCCAGCAACGCCAGTATCAGCGCGACATCCGCCGCGGCGGGCATGCTCATCGCCTCCGCCAGCAGTAGTAGCGCCGCAATTCCTCCGGTGCCGAGCAATTGCGCCGCCATGATGCGGTCGGCATCGCCCGGCCCCCACAGGATGCGGACCAAACCCAGCGCCACGGTCGCCAGTATGAAACCCGCGGCGGCGAGCAGGAAGTCAGCCATCGCCCCGCGACTTTCCGATGACAGTCGCGAACAGCACTTCCTCCGCGGCGAGCTGCGCCGTCACCGGCTGTTCGATATCGAGGCAATGGATGAGAATCCCTCCGCCTGCATCCGAACCGGACGGCACAGTGCCCGGCAGCAGGCTCATCAACGTGCTGAACATGTTCCGTGTTGGACCGCGCGGAAGGCCCACTGGATAAACGACAAAGCCAAGGTGCAACGGGAGTCGGGGATCGAGCGCCCGCCGTGCGACGTCGACTCCGGCGACTACGGACTGACGCAGGAAGCGCAAAGCGAACCAGGTGAGCGCAACGGGCCGCACCCGGCTCGTGCCTGGAGGCAGCAGACGCAGGCTCGCCCAGGTTGCCGCCACAGCCGCCACCGCTCCTGCGACCAGATCGGCCAGGTTAGTACCGGTAAACATTATCCAGAGGACGAAGAAGCCCATCGCCCGCTGAAACAGCGCCAGCTTCATGCTACGTCCGGAGCCGTGGGGCTAGGCATGACAGTCCTCCCCATTGCAGCGGGCTCCTTGAGACGGAACCAAGCGACATACAATGCCGGCAAAAAAATCAGAGTCAGAACCGTCGCAACCAGCAAACCGCCCATGACGGCGATGGCCATCGGGCCCCAGAATATCGTCACGGCAATCGGAATCAGCCCAAGGACCGTGGATATTGCCGTCAGCATTATGGGACGAAAGCGGGACAAGCTCGCCTCGATGACCGCATTCCAAGGATCGAGGCCGTGGGCCAGCTCAAAGTCGATCTGTTCGATCAGGATCACGGCATTTCGCGCAATCATGCCGAGCAGCGACAGAATGCCGAGGATGGCAACGAACCCCAACGGCTGGCGGAAGAGCAGAAGCGCTGCAACGATGCCGATCAGCCCCATCGGGACGACGCTCAGCACGAGAAAGAGACGATTGAAACTCTGTAGCTGGATCATCAGGAAGGTAATCATCACAAAAAGCATCAAAGGCACGACCGCGAACACGGAAGCCTGGGATTTTTGGCTCTCCTCGACCGTGCCTCCGACCGTAATTCGGTAGGATGCCGGGAGGTTGGCACTCAGTTTGGCGACCGCCGGGGCCAGCGCGTCGACCACCGATTCGGGCAGCACCCCCGGGCCGACATCGGCTTGCACGGTCAATGTCGGGACCCGGTCGCGCCGCCAGATCAGCGGATATTCCTGAGCGAAATCGAAAGTGGCGATTTGACTGAGCGGTACCGTGCGGCCGTTCGGGAGCGGAATTTGCAACGTGCGCAATGTCGAAAGCGACAAGCGCTCCTCGTCGGTCGCCCGCGTCAACACGTCGACCAGATAGATGCCATCGCGGACCTGCGTAACGGGCTTCCCCGTCACGACGCTGTTCATCACGGAGGCAATTGCCTGTGAGCTCAATCCCAACAGCCGCGCCTGATCCTGATCGATGCGGATGCGAACCATTCGGGCCGGCTCCATCCAATCGAAATTGACGTGCCTGGCACCTGGATCGGTTGCCACGATCTGGGCGAGCTGCAGCGCGAAGTCCCGCAGCTCGCTGATATCCGGACCGCTCACTCGATACTGCACGGGCCAGCCGACCGGCGGGCCGAGCCCCAACGGCGACACGCGGCTGACCGCGCTCGGGAACTGTTCCGCGAGCGCTGCTTCCAGCTTCTTCTGAAGCCGCTCGCGCGCCGCTACATCCTTGGCGACGATGACGGCTTGGGTGAAGAAGTCGTTCGGCAACTGAACGTCGAGCGGCAAATAGAACCGGATTGCGCCGCGCCCGACATAGGTGCTCCACCGCTCGACATCGGCATCTCCCCCGAGCAGGCCGTCGAGCTTCTCGGCCGCATCTTCGCTGGCATAGATCGAGGCATTCTGCGGCAATGTCAGGTCGACCAGAAGGTCGGGGCGGTCGGACGGCGGAAAAAACTGTCGCGGCACGAACGGGCTCGCAAGAATGGCGACGGCAAAGCATGCGAGCGTCACGCCGATCGTGACCCAGCGCGCTCGCATGGCGCCCACTAGGAACCCGCGAAAATAGCCGAGGATCGCGCTCGGTTTGTCAGACGGCTTTGCCTTCGGTTTGGTGAGGATGACGACGCCGAGCAAGGGTGCAAAGATGACCGCCACGAACCACGAAAGCAGTAGCGCGTAGGACACGACGGCGAAGATCGAAAAGGTGTACTCGCCGGCCGAGCTCCTGGCAAAGCCGACCGGTATGAAGCCCGCGGCCGTGACGAACGAGCCCGTCAGCATCGGCAATGCCAGGGTTTTGTACGCGAACGTCGCCGCCTCTTCTTTGCTGTCTCCTGCCGCGAGGCGGGAGGTCATGACGTCGACGGTGGTCATTGCATCGTCGACGAGGAGGCCGAGCGCAATGATCAGCGCGCCCAATGAGATGCGCTGCAGATCGATCGCAGTGAACTCCATGACCGGCAGCACGAGGGCGAGCGTCAGCGGGATCGAAAGCGCGATGACGGCGCCGGGGCGAAGACCGAGGCTGACGAGGCTCACCGCCATGATGATGGCGATGGCCTGCCACAGCGAGGTCGTGAAGTCGCGAACGGCGTGGTCGACGACAAAGGGCTGATCGGCCACGAGGACGGGCTGGATGCCGATCGGCAGGTCGGCCCTGATCTCGCGCATCGCCTGCTCGATATTCCGGCCGAGGGTGAGTATGTCGCCGCCCTCGCGCATGGCGATCGCGATGCCGATTGCCGGCTTGCCGTTGACCCGGAACATCGGTTGCGGCGGGTCGGCATAGGCACGGTGGACTTGGGCGATGTCGCGCAGCCGGATCAGGCGGCCATTCGCGACAAAATTCACTCCCAAGATGTCCTGCTCGGATTCGAATGCTCCCGATACGCGGAGCGTGAGCTTCTCGTCGCCGGTGTGCAATATTCCGGACGGGCTGACGATGTTCTGCGCCGCCAGCGCGGCGGTCAGCGCCGAGCGGTCGATCCCGAGACCCGCGAGCTGTTGAACCGAGAATTCGACGTATATCTTTTCGTCCTGGGCGCCGAGGATCTCGATTTTCGCGACGTCGGGCACCTGCATCAGCCGCGAGCGGATATCCTCGACATAGTCCTTCAGGTCGCGATGAGTGAACCCGTCGGCAGTGACGCCGTAGATGATCCCGAAAACGTCGCCAAATTCGTCGTTGAAGCCCGGTCCCACCACGCCGGCAGGCAAGGTGTGGCGCATGTCGCCGACGCTCTTGCGAACGTGATACCAAATGTCGGGGATCTGCCGTGCGGTGGTCTCTCCCTTCAGGTTGATGAAGATCGTCGTCTTGCCGGGGCTGGTGTAGCTGCGGAGAAAATCGAGGCTCGGCGTTTCCTGAAGGGTGCGCTCGAGCCGGTCCGTGACCTGCAGCAGGGTGTCGTCCATCGTCGCGCCGGGCCACGCCGCTTGCACGACCATGGTCTTGATGACGAAAGGCGGATCCTCGTCGCGGCCGAGACGGTAGAAGGCGCCCAGCCCGGCGATCGTCGCCGCGATCATTATATAGACGACGAATGAGCGGTGCTCGAGCGCCCACTTCGACAGGTTGAACTGCATCTAGGAGGACGATCCGAGCAACCGAACCTTCTGGCCGGGATGGAGCGCCTGGACCCCGGCAGTCACGACGATGTCGCCGGCCTCGAGACCCTCGGCAATGACGACCGTCCCCGGGTCGTGGCGCAGCAATTCGACGTTCCGCATCGATACAGTCAGATTTTTCGGGTCGACGATCCAGACGGCCGGCTGCCGATTGAGTTCGGTCAGCGCGGTCGCGGGTATCGCGATGACCGGTTCGGATGCCAATCTGACGCTGCCGGTAACGGTCGCACCGAGCCGCATGTCCTCGGGCGGGTCGCTCAGACCGACCTTGACCTCGAACGTCCGGGTCACCGGGTCGGCCTGCGGCGCCACCTCGCGCACCCGCCCGGTCGCCGTAACGCTGGGATCGTCCGTCAACCTCACCGTGATCTCCGAGTCGCTCGGCGCCGCGCGCAGCAATTGGGCCGGCACATCGAAGACGGCATCGCGTCCGCCCTGCCGGGCGAGCCGAACGATCATTTGCCCCGCCTGTACCACTTCGCCCGGTTCCGCGCCTCGTGCCGTCACCGTTCCCTCGGCATCCGCCGTAAGCGTGGTCCAGCTGACCCGGTCCCTGGCGATTTCCAGTCGAGCCTCAGTATCATCGACCTGCGATCGCGCGTTTTGCAGCGCCTTCTGCGCCTGATCGAACCGCGCCCGGGGCGTGTGGCCATTCGCGAGCAGCTGCCGCTGGCGTTCGAAGTCGGCGCGTGCGTAATTCAATTGCCCTTGCGCAGCGGTGAGGGCAGATTCGGCCGACCGTAGAGCGCTGAGCTCGGTCTCCGGATCGAGCTTGGCCAGCACCTGTCCCGCTTTGACCCGATCGCCGACATTGACCGGTCTTTCGATCATCCGCCCGCCAATGCGAAAAGCGAACGACGGCTCGTCGTCGGCCTGGATGTGCCCGGTCAGCACAACGGTTTCGGCGGCCTCCCCTCTGGCGGCGGTCACGGTCCGGACAGGACGTATCTCGGGCGCCTCAACTTTAGTGCCTGGTTTACACGACACAAGAACGAGAGTTAGGCAAATCAGGACCAAGCAAGTCCATGGAGGACCGTGTCTATTCACTGCAAATTTCTCACCAGGAGCCTATTATCGTTCGCAACGTGCGTGTGCGTCGCCTGCATGGTTCATGCAGGCCGGCGACAGGAAAAGTCTAGATTTTTGGAGAGATTGTGGTCGGATGCAGAGGCGTGTCAAACAGAATCAACGGCGGTCTCGGACCGAAATTGCTTTTGATTATGGTTCTGGTGATTATGGCGCTGGCAACCAAGGCGTAGCGTCGAGGCCAGGCAACCGTCGCTGCGCAAAGGCCAGCCGCGGCTATTTTTCCCTGACTCTCGCTGGCATCATATTGCTGCTCAGCGGGTGCGGTGAAGACGGCGTAATCTCACGCTTCATGCTGAAGCCGGACCGCATCATAGTCGAGCGGCGTCCGGACCCAGTCTACGATCAGCTGTTTCCGTATTACGTGGAACTGTGTGCGACGAGCCAATTCCGCTCCAAGCTGAAAGGCGAGGGCGGGGTCGCCGGCCACGCAGTCATGTACATCAAGGGCGCATGTAAGGATGAGCAGGCGCCATTCCCGCAGCTGCGGCGGTGCCGTGTCTCAGCAACCGAGCTCAATGATCCCGAACATGGTGCGGGAGTGAGCGTGGGCCGCTGGTTTCGCAACGTCAACTGGGTGGCGATTCCGGGATATGAGCTCTTTTATGAGGGCAATCTCAAATTTGGTGAGCCTCTAACCCAAGCCCGTTTCGAAGCTACCGTGCATGACGCAATCGAGAAGGGGGTCTACAAGGGCGTCGAGTTTCACGACTACCCGACCGCGAACACTGGTGCTGGCCTCGAGGACTTCGTCGCGAACGAGGGCATCGGCACGGACCTCGCATTGCAGTTTGCGCGGTCGGTGTTCTGCGCGCGCCTTCCGGTGACCCAGCCAATGCTGGACGAGATCATCGCCTTCCTAAACGACAAGAACCGCGAGTACGCCGAGGGCGATGCCGACTACAATTGGAGCGTCTGGGCCGACAACTGCGCCCATACCTTGCGGAACGCTTTGGCAGCGGCGAACATCTGGTCACCGCTGTCGGTGCAGGCAATAAAATTCCGTCAGATATTCAACCTCGCGGTGCCCGCAAACGAGTTCGTGAACCTGGCAGAGCTCGGCACCTCGGGGAATATCAATGACTATCGGGAAATTCAGCGTAACGGACCGGAGAGAGACGCGTTCCACGAATTTCACTGGCTGCCCACGCGGCACGGAGCCCTGCTTAAGACCCTGCCGGTCCACGAGCCGAACGATCTTTATGATACGGCGTTTCGGCTCTTCACGCTGCAGTCGCCGTTCAGGATGGGCAAGACGCAGCGCGCCATCGATCTTCTGTCGGATGCGCGCTTCGTGAAGCTGGACGACAATCTCCAATATTTCCGCGAGAAATATGACTCGATTCTCGCCAGTCATGATCAGCGGCGCGATATGCTTGCGAGTGTTCGCGGCTCGCCCTACCGCCGCGTAGAGCGGCTGTATTACGACTATATTGAGACGCAGCGCGCCGAGGTGGACTCCATGCTGGGTAGAATTCTAGAGCTTGAAGACCATGTGGACGGCTCAAAGTCGCAAAGGTAACTCAACTACGAAATTCTCCGCGGGTCTGGAAGATAAAGGTTTGCCGGTGTATTTTGGCGGATAGAGTAGAACGTCAGAAGCACTGGTACCAGGGAAAACTTTGCCCAGAAATAGACCGGCAAATGATTGGGCAAGCGTCACATTAATAAGCTCAAGCAGCCAATCGCAAGCAGTGGCCAGCAGTGTCGGCTCCTATTCGCTTTGGGGCGCACCGCAAACCCCAAGGCTGAGGGTTGCCGCGCAAACGGATCTAGAACAGCGGCGTGTCATTCGGGCCCCAGTGATCAGAGGAAGAGGCGATGCCGGTGTCCTTCCAATGGAGACCCTTCGCAACCTTGGGACTGGGCTCCCGGTCGAAGGTACGCGCCGCCGATACCTGCCTGGCCGCAGCCTCTTCCGCTTTTCCGGGCCTGATCAGCGCCTCTTTCGGTTCCGGCGTGGTCGCGGCGCGAAACTCGGGCCAGGCGCTCGGAGAGTGGATCTACTTCAAACACGACCGGCCGGAGGAAGTCGATCTTTACAGGCGGCTCTTCCCGCGACTAAAAGCTTGCGCTCCAACTTGTGGGCGAGAATGGCGAATGACTGATCTGATCAAGGCGCTTCGCGAGCGGCGCGAGGAGTTACGGAACAAGCTGCAGGAGGACCCTGCGTTTCAGGAGTACGAGCTGGTTTGTCGGCTCCTCGAACGTCGCGAAGCTTCTGTTCCGATATCTCCGTCTCTTCGACCGAAGACTCCGCAACGTAAGCCAGCTTCGCAACGTAAGCCAGCCCCGCAGCAACAGCCGGTCGACCGACCCGCCCCGTTCACGCGGACGGACAAGGGGATGAACGCCGTAATCGAGGCGTCCGCCGAGTTCCTCCGCCGAAAGGGCGCGCGCGCCGATTCGGTCGAGATCCAGAAGGAGTTGGTCCGGCGCGGCATCCTCGAAGACGGTCCGCGCGATCGGTCGAGGATCACCTCGTACCTCGGGCGCGCCAAGGCTATGTTCGACAACGTCCGTGGCGAGGGGTACGGGTTGAGAGAGTGGCGGCCGCCGTCCGGTTGACCCAAGGGCGATCAGAGGCTTCTCGGCGTGGGAAGGCGAATTCCCGCAAGACACTGGCTCTGCGCCGGCTGACGTTCACCGGGTCTTCCTCGAACCGCCGCAGCCGACCCACAACGGCCGCTCGCTGAGATCGGCAGCAACGACCAGTGTTGCCCTTTCCTGCCGTTCCCGTTTGGAATCCGGCAAATGAGATTTCCCGACGCAAGTGAGGAACGGTGTCCGAGCCACAACGCGCGGGCATAATGGAGGTCATAGCGTCGGCTGTTCGAGCAGCCAGCGCTATGACCATGGCCTCAGTTCCCGAATGGGATCGTCAGTTCCGTCTCGGTTGTGTCCACCACGAACACCGCGAGGAGCTTGGCCGGCTGCGTCTTGCTGGCATTGGCGCTGACGCTGTGGCGGTCGCCGGGCAGTTCGGAGAAGCTCTGTCCGGCCTTGTAGGTCGTCACCGGTCCGTCGGTGACCTGACTGCGGATCGCCCCCTCGAGCACGGTCGCGTAGATGAAGGCGGATTTGGGATGCGTGTGGCCGGGCGAGTAACCGCCCGGGCCGTATTCGACGAGCACACCCTTGGCTCTTGCCGGGAACGTTCGGCAGCTTGTGCTGGTAGACGAGGGTCACCTTGGCGTTCTTCTCCTTTGGCGCATCCGCGAGGACGCTGCCGAACGGCAGGGTGGCGACAAGCAGCGAATAGAGAATGCGTTTCATGGAGCCCTATCCTTCGGTTGGCGGATGCGGGATCAGGCTCTCGTCTGTGAGCGGCGGAGCCATTCGTTGAGACCGATCCGGCCGAGGCGCGCTTCGCCCAACGGCACCAGCGAGCGCTCCTCGACCCGGCCGCCGAAGTATCGGGCCTCGGGGTCGCGCACGACCTCACGCGGGTCGCCGACCGCCCTCAGACAGCGGGCGACGATTTCGTTGAACGGGGCTCGTTCCGGGCCGGCGATCTCGACGATGCCGTTGCGCGGCGCCGCCAGCGCCACCTCGGCGACGATAGGAGCAACGTCATCCGCCGCGATGGGCTGGAAGAGGCCGGGCGGAAGCCTGACGATGTTTCCATCCGCACTTGAAGCGGCGATGCCGCCGAGGAATTCCATGAACTGGGTCGCGCGGATGATGGTGTAGGGGATGCCAGAGGCCTCGATCAGTTTCTCTTGGGCGACCTTGGCGCGGAAATAGCCATTGTCGCTCCGGTCGGTTCCGACGATGGATAGCGCGACATGCCGCCGGACGCCCGCCGCGGCCTCGGCCGCGAAAAGGTTGCGGCCGGAGGTCTCGAAGAATTCCAGCACCGCCTTGTCTTCAAATGAGGGCGAATTGGCGAGGTCGATCACCACCTCCGCGCCGGCCATGGCCTCTTTGAGCCCCTCGCCGGTGATGCTGTTGACGCCGCTCTTGGGTGAGGCGGCGACGACTTCGTGGCCGCCCTGGCGCAGAATGGCGACAGTCTTCGAGCCGATCAGGCCGGTCCCGCCGATGACGACGATCTTCATGGTTCACCCTCCCTTGTCGAACGACTCTAAGCTGCAACCCTTGCGCAAGATCGTCCGTGGCCGCTCGCGCCAACGTGAACCCGACGGCGGTCGGTTCGGTTCCACGAGCGTGGCGGCGAGACGCCGAGACGGTGCGCGATTTGAGTCACGCTTATGTTGGGATCGGCGAGCAATGTCGCGGCGGCCTCGATGTCGTCCACTGTGAGTTCGAACTGGAAAGGGAAGCGCGATGAGCATTCTGATCGCCGGGGCGAGCGGCGCCATCGGCCGGCCGCTGGTTCGTCGCCTGAGAGCGAACCAGCACGAGGTATTCGCGCTTACGCGATCGCCCGGTTCCGCATCGTTGAAGGAAATTGGCGCGGAGCCGGTCATCGCCGACGCTCTGGACGGCGCCGCGGTGAATGACGCGGTCGGGCGGATCCGGCCCGACGCCGTGATTAACGAATTGACCGCGCTGCCCCGGCGCTACACGCCCGCCGAAATGAAGGCAGCCTCGGAACGCGATCGCAAAGTCCGAGTGGAAGGAAACATTAACCTGCTTGCGGCGCTTCGCGATGCGGGCGTGAGCCGCTACCTGCTGCAAAGTTCCGGATTCTGGTATGAGCCCGGCGCGGGGCTTGCGGACGAGTCAGTCCCGTTCATCGCCAGCGCGTCCCCGGGAGTCGAGGCGGGTGCCCGCAGATACCGGGAATTGGAAGCACGCGCCTCGGCGATGCCGGGTATCGAGTTTGTCGCGCTACGTTACGGATTCTTCTACGGTCCCGGCACCTGGTACACCTGCGAGGGCGATATTGGCGATCAGGTTCGGCGACAGCAGGTTCCGATTATCGGTGAGGGCCAGGGCGTCTTCAGCTTCGTGCATATCGACGATGCGGCGTGGGCGACCGCCGCCGCGCTGGAGTGCCCGCCGGGAG
>JBARIB010000023.1:0-3709 GCA_049799535.1 Allostellaceae bacterium
CAGATCTTCAACCGCCACAAACCCGTGCTCGACGCGATGGGCGACCAGGCCGCCTATATCGGCCCGATCGGCGCCGGGACGATCGCCAAGCTCGTGCACAACTGCTCCAGCGCCGTTATGGGCGTGGCGCTCGCCGAGGTCTTTACGATGGGGATCAAGGCCGGCGTCGAGCCTCTCGATCTTTGGGAGGCGGTGCGCCAGGGGGCGACCGGCCGGCAACGGACTTTTGACCGGCTCGGCCGGTTTCTGTCCGGCAAGCACGACCCGGCGGATTTCGCCTTGCGGCTATTGCACAAGGATGTCGGGCTCGCGGTCGGGCTCGGGCGCGAGGTCGGGGTGCCGATGCGGCTCGCCAACATGGCCTTTGAGGAATTGACCGAGGCGATGAACCGCGGCTGGGGAACGCGCAACAGCACCGTCGGCCAGCTCTTGCAGGTCGAGCGCTCCGGCGTCGAGCCGCCCGCCGTCGACCCCAAGCGGGTGCAGGCGATCCTCGACGCCGACAAGCCGAAATAGGGCTGCGTTAAACAGATCGTCATTCTGGGCGGAGCCGCGGGTTTGTTCGTCTTCGCGATAATCTGGAGGGTTCTGTGAGGTCGCGCAGCGCAACGGCGGCGGGCCGGGCCCAGATGGGCGACCTCATTGAAGCCGGATTGAGCTAGACCGCGCGATGCTGGTGTATCGCGTGGGATTCCTGTCAGAGATTTTCACTTAGAGTGTGATTGCATCCTACTTACTGAGGAAATTTCATCCGACCTAGCAGGTCGATGAAGCGCGGATCGGCCCTTAGACTGTCGAAGCGCGGATCCAGACGCAACCACACTAGCCAGTGCGATCGCTCGGCGAATGCCTTGTCCAGCCATGTGAAGGCGGCCTCTCTGTCGCCGATGCCGGCATGGACGAGGGCCACGCCATAGGCGGTGACAAACCGGCGTCCAGCGAGTTCGTGCAACTCGGCGAGCACCGCTTTAGCCTTGTCCGGGCGTCCAGCGGCGCCCTCGACAGACCCGCGCGCGGCAATCGCGACCGGCCACTCGCGGACGCCCTCTTCGACCCGGCGGAACTCCGCCAGAGCATCGTCGAACCGGCCCATCTGCTGATACGCTCGGCCGAGCCACAAATGCGCCGGTGCAAAATCCTGCTTCATCGCCAGCACGGATTGAAGCTGCTTGATCGTCTCGTCGTACTGCCGGGTGTAGTAGTAGTGGAAGCCGAGATCGGTATTGATCGCCAGCGACAGCGGCTCGCGCTCGCGCGCCAATTTTATCTCTCGCAATGCCTCGGCGACGCGCCCGGCGGCGAGAAGATAGATGCTGTACCATTGATGCACAGCTGCCCAGCCCGGATCGAGCCCAATCGCCCGCTGGAATTCCGCCTCGGCCCCCGACCAATCCCAGTCGAAATAGAATTTGACGTAGCCGAGCGAGGCGTGGGGCTCGGCCAGCGCGGCGTCCCGTTCGATCGCCAGCAACGCATCGCGCCGTGCCAAAGGGAACGCATCTGCCGGCGAGACGAAGCTCAGATACCCAAGCGCCGCGTGGGAATCTGCCAGGCCGGAATAGGCTGCGGCAAACCGGGGATCGAGGGAGACGGCCCGCTGAAAATTGTCGATCGCCTTCCTCAATCCCGCTTCCGAGCGCTGGCTCCAGTCATAACGTCCTTCGAGATAGGCACGGTACGCGTCGGCGTTTGCGCTGATCGCGCGTGCCGCACCGGGGCCGAGCGGCGCCCCGGTACTTTGCGAGGGCGGGTGCCACAGAGAAGCCGCGCCCATGGTCGTGAAAAATGCCGCGGCAGCCGAATCGCCGACAGCGACCGGCGCGACAAACCGATAGCCACCCTTCGACACGGTCTGGATTAGCGCAGCGCCACCAGGTCCGCGCCCGAGCGCCTTACGCACGGCCGAGATATTGACGCTGAGATTGACCTCCTCGACGAAGCGGCCGGGCCAGACCTCCTGCAACAATTCATCTTTGCGGACGAGATGCCCGCTACGCCGCACCAGAGCAACGAGCAGATCGAAAGCCTTGGCGGTTAACGGCAAGGTCTCCCCATGATGCAACAGTAAACGCTCGCTCGGGACCAAAACGAAATCGTCAAACTTGAAAATCTCGCCTTTCATTGGGGTCACCGCGCCGGCTTATAATTAGGAATTTTACAGGAAGATTTTAGGACGTTCGCAAAGACGACGCCGACGCACTGGGCTAATTGTAGTGCCCACCGATCGAACCGCCACTGCAGAACCGGAATGGGCAAATCATCGCACCGTTGGATCAAACGCTCCTTCCGCGTAGGTGCCGCACTGGTTGTCCTCACCCTGTTGATTCGGCCACTTGCCGCAGCGCCCGAAGATGAGGTGCGCGCAACCTTCGACCGCTTCGTCGCGGCGCAAAACGGGCACGATGCCAAAGCGGTCCAGGTACTGCTGCTCGATTCCCCGGATTTTCTCTGGATCACCCGCGGCACCCCCGTGTGGGGTGTCGACGCGGCAATGAAGCGCTTCGCCACGCTCTACCAGGGGACATGGCACCTCGAGCCGGAAGTCGCCAGCCTGAAAGTGATCATGATAGGAGACGGCGCGGCACAACTCTATGTTCCGATCGTGTTCACGATCGGGCCCTCAGGCCTATCGGCTCAGCCGACCCGTTTCCTGATGAACCAACTGCTGGTGAAGACGGAGGCCGGCTGGAAAATATCCAATATCCTGCCGATACCGGCTCCGGCGCAGTAGGACCGCTCGGTACCATTCTACCATCGAACTCAGATTACGATCCGCTCGACCGCATCGAGACTTACCTCGTCGCGCCGACGGTCGTAGAGCTGCGTCGTGCGCGTCGAGGCATGGTTCGCCATTGCGGCGGCCTTTTCGAGCGTGCCGCCGTTCTTGAGATAGGCGGTGATCCCGGTCGACACCCTGGTATATTTCTCTTCCCTACTCCGGCACGATACTGGCCCAACAGGTAATCGCGCTGCACACTGAACTCCAGCGTCCGAAGCCCTTGTAGATGGTCGCCGCAAGCGCTGCCTGCTGCTTACGCGTCAAGCCGTCTGCCTTGATCTGCGGGTCGGAGACGTTGCGGATCGCCAGCCATCGCGGTGCCTCGGCACCTATTTGCGATGCGACCAGTCCAAGGATCGCGTCGCCCATTTCAGAGCAATCGCCCACGCCCTGCAGCTTGTAATGATTGTCGGACGTGTCGAAGCCGAAAAAGTCCGTCGTCACCACGGCTGACATCAATGCGTCCGGTGTCACCGTCACGATCTTTGGCAGGCGTGTGTTGTCCTTTGGTAATTGCCCGGCATTCACCTTGAACAGAGACTGTGCGGTGGCAAATTGCGCTGTGTTCGCCGCCATGGTCGCATAGTGCGCCTGTGCAAACGGCTCCTTCTTGAACTTGGTAGTGCAATCGAAGCGGACAATCGGGCTGACGATCACGTCGCCCACCTCGAACTCTTGGCCGATGCCGCCGGCGGTGCCGGTGGTGATCACGAGGCTGGGGCGCACCTCGTCGATAATCTGCCGCCACACGTCAATGTTAGGCAGTTGTGGGCCATCTTGAGACATGTGCGAGTTAGATTTGCAGATCACCACCTTCTTAGAGCCAATGGTCGTCGTCCAGAACGCCCCTAGTCGCTTCGCCTGCAGTGCCGGACACCCGCGACGCATCTTCTCGGCGATCGCCGTGAAGTTGTGCGTGTAGGACACGTA
>JBARIB010000024.1:0-6622 GCA_049799535.1 Allostellaceae bacterium
GCACCTGGATGATGCTGAGCTATGGGCTCGGCGGCATGCGCGACGATGACGGGATGTTGTCATTCCGGCCGCGCCGTGCGCCCGAGGACAACGCCATACTACGGTTTCCTGTAACGTATCGCGGCCAGATGCTGGAAGTCGAAATCGGCCTGGAGAAAGTGAAATATGAGCTGCGCGCAGGCGAATCCCTGGTAATTCGCCACGAAACGGAAGAAATTCAGCTCACTACGGAACAACCTCTAGCCGTCCGGCCACTCGTAAGAGGTGAGTGACAGCCCAACCCGGCGGCGACCGCACCCGCCATGCACTCGCCGATACCTACGCACGGCTGGCCTGGGGCACATTGGCGCCCCAAACCCATGGCTCGGCGCGACCGCTTTGGTCGAATAAATGAGCAAAGCCTCGGGAGAATGACGCTATGAGCGAAGCAAAGGAACGTGTCGCCGATGACACAACGAGCACGGAGGGCAGGCCGAACCTTCTCCAGCAGTATCGTTGTGGTCCGATCCGCTTCTCCGGGCACCAGGACGCGCTCTACGAGCGGCATCTGCTCTTCAACGATGTCATCGATCCGGTCGATGCCGGGCCACGCGAACGGTTCGAGGCGGTTGCCCGATCAGGCAGGGATGTGCTTTCCCAACGTTGGGTGCAGACCGAGCAGAGGAAGCCGGCGAGGAGAATTTCTTTCTGTTCGGCCTCAGCGCACAACAGGTCGCCGATAGCCGCGGCTGGTACAGTCCGCACTGGCATTACGCCAACGACCCCGGAGCTCGAGCCGCATTGGACATGATCTCCTCCGACCATTTCAGCCGCTAGAGCCCGGCACATTTGCGCCGATTCATAACGCACTGCTGGCGGGCGGCGATCACTACATGCACTTGGCAGACCTCAAATCCCATCTTGAGGCGGATCAGAGGCTCTGCGCGCTGTACAAGGACCGCGACCAGTGGGCGCGTAAAGCAATTCTGAACGTAGCCAGTTCGGGGAAGTTCTCCAGCGACCGCACAGTCGCGCAATATGCCACGGAAATCTGGAACGCCAAGCCTTGCCCCGATCAAACCGGCGTAGGTCCCGTGCTCGACCCGGCGCAATGCCAGAGCTAGGATACCGGGTAAACCCGCCGACATGCGATACCCCAGTAGTTGCCGAGCCCCGGCGGACCATCTTCTTCGTCGAAGGCAAAGATCGGGAGAAGCTCGACCGCACCGACACCCAAATCATGCCTCCAGCCGCGCTCTGTGGTCATTCTGCTCGCCAGAGTGTGAGGAGAGCGGGCAGGATCACATTGAGTGCGGCAGTGGCGATTTCTCGACCCCACTGAAGATTGTACGATTAGGGACCCGACCGGTCATTACTCGAAAAGAAAGCTCAGGTTGGTACTGGCGCCCTTGGGTCGAGGAGGCCTGCATTGCGCAGGTCATTCCACAGCTGGGCCGGGATCGGGTGCCGCAGCAAGTGCAAATTTCTGTGGAACTCTTCGACATTGCGTGGTCCCGGAATGACCGCCGCCACCACCGGATGCGCCAGTGGAAATTGCAATGCCGCGGCGGCAAGAGGCACTTGGTGGCTGTCGCAGACCGCCTCGATGACCTTGACCCGTGCGACGATCTCAGGCGGCGCCGGCCGGTAGTTCCAGGTGCCGCGGCCGGCGAGGATGCCAGAGTTCAACGGGCCGCCAACCACAATCGATGTCCCCGCCCTTTCGCACTTGGGCAGCAAATCCTCGATCGGCGCCTGTTCGAGAAGGGTATACCGCCCCGCGAGGAGGAACGCGTCCCAGTTCCCCCATTCCAAAGCTTCGAGCAATACCTCGCGCTCATTAACGCCTATGCCTATTGCTTGAACAACGCCGCCAGTTCGCAATCGCTCGAGCGCCCGATACCCGCTATCACGCAGTGTGCGCATCCGCCCCGGGTGAGCCTCGCTACCATGCTGCATCGCACCGATGTCATGAACATAGAGGATGTCGATCCTTGTCAGTCCCAGCCGCTGCAGACTGTCCTCGAACGAGCGCATGATTCCGTCGTAAGAATAGTCGTACTCGACCTCAAACGGCATCGGGCGTTCGTGTTCTTCCGGCTCGGCCGTCAATCGAGGCCGGAGCAGACGCCCGACTTTCGTCGACAGAACCCATTCGTCGCGCGGAACCCGGCGCATGGCATCCCCGACGCATCGCTCGGCTTGCCCGAACCCGTAATAGGGTGCTGTATCGATATATCGTACTCCGGCTGCCCAGGCGGCGAGGACGATGGCTTCCGCCTCCGCGCGGGTGACCTGGATGCGGCTGCCACCCAGCGTTGCACAACCGAGGCCCACCACAGTGACTTCGAGCGAAGTCCGTCCAATTCTGCGTTTCTCGAAAGCGGGCATCCGGCTGCCTCCTTTGGTCCTGCGCATCGAATAGTTCGAGCATACGCCTCGACATCAAAAGCCGCGACCAATCCGTTGCGGGAAATATGTCACTGGTCGGAGCCCCGGCAGGGCGCTGCCGTCCCGATGCGATTGGCGGCCAGGCGACTTAACTGATGTAGAGTCGCCCCCGTGGGTTACGCCTAGGACGTCCGGCACGCGCCGGTGGTCGGTATCGTTTGTTGGCGAGGATAGCTATGTGTCGAAATATCAAGACGCTCCACAATTTCAAACCGCCCGCCACCGGAGACGAAATCAGGGCGTCTGCCCTGCAATTTGTCCGCAAGTTGAGTGGCTTTACTCGGCCTTCCAAGGCGAACCAACTCGCTTTCGACCGAGCGGTCGACCAGGTGACCGGGGCAGCAAGGGAGCTGCTCGACTCCCTCGTGACCAACTCACCGCCCCGCTATCGCGACGTCGAGGCGGCAAAGGCCCGGGCGAGGGCAGCGGACCGGTTCCGCTCATCCGGGATAGGGCCCGCCACCTAACTACGCGGGGTAAGGCAGCACGCTACCGGGTAGCGTCGGGGATGCCACGTCCTGCGGCATCGCAGGCAAATTGCGTAGGCGCGGTAGAGAGGCAATAGCGAAAGGACATACTTCGACCCCGCGCAATCTGTTAGACTCGGGACGGATCGAGAAACGAGGAGATACGCCGTGAACGATATGATGAGCCTGTCGCAGCGAGCCGATGCACTCGAAGCCGAAATGGCGCGAGAGCTCGACTACATCGTCATCAAGTCGCGTCTTTACAGCATGGCCGAGGGCGACATGAGCCCAGCGCCGAATGCCGCCGCGCTGATGAAGGCAAATCCGAACGCGCGCGTCTTGATGGGCGACGACCCACGTCTGCCGGCAATGCCCGACAGGCCGACCCTGATGGACTTCTTTAAGTACCGCTTCGGCCCGTGCATGCATCTGCTGCAGAGCGCCCGGCATGCCGTGAACGCCAACCTGCCCGAGAAGATGGTGCTCGCCTGCTTGCTGCACGACATCTCGACGATTGGCTTCATTCGTGGCGACCACGGCTATTGGGGCGCGCAATTGGTTGAGCCCTATGTCGATGAGGAAGTGACTTGGGCGATCCGCGCTCACCAAGTGCTGCGCTTTTATCCCGACGAGTCGGTCGGATACGAATATCCACAGTCCTACATCGCCGCCTTCGGCGAGGATTACCGCCCGGATCCTTATATCGAGGAAGACCATAAGCGGATGCGGAACCACAAATGGTACATGTCGGGCCGCCAAATCACCGTGCACGACATCTACTCATTCGATCCCAACGTGCATGTCGAGCTCGAGGAGTTCACTGACATTATCGGCCGCAACTTCCGCCAGCCGGAAGAGGGCCTTGGATTCGACAACAGCCCGGTCGCGCATATGTGGCGGGCAATGATCCGGCCAGCGAAATATCTGTAGTTTGGCTCTCCGCTCGGGGATTGCAGGCCACCCCGAGCCGGCCGCCGCCGTCGGGATTGATGCCGCAATTTGGACCGGACTAGGCCGGAGTGCTCGGCCTTTCGGGGAGGCGTAGCCGAACCTCGGCGCCCTCCCCTTGCAGGGTGAGAAAGATCGACGCGTCGCGGTCGGCCCGGCCGTGACCCGATCGCCTCGATCAGCTCCTGCTCGCAGAGAGCCTCCAGATGCATCGGCGTATCACTAGCCCGAGACAACTCGAGCGCCAGCCGCGCTTCCGGGCCGCCGAGCAGACCAGTCGGGGAGCCTTGCGCGGGGCTTCTTCGTGTGCGGGAATCCTCGCAGGCGAGCGCGAAGCCGTTGTGGAGGTTCCATGCTACCTCCCTGCCGCTCATCTCATCGGCGGCACCCTTTAACGGACGACAGTGCCGCGCTCGAACTGATCACGCAACCACATCGCCAATTTCACAACAAAAGCTTCGGTTGGCATTGATCTAAATTAAATCGCTGCGGATTGCGCTGGCGGTACTCAGGCGTCATTGGGCAAAGGAGGGCCGAAACTCATGCAGTGGATCGTCGACCATTGGTTCGCACTTGCCACTACGGTGCTGCTCGCCGTCATCGCCATAAACGCCCTCGACAGCAAATGGAATAATTCAACGATTGTCGAACAGCTTAATGATATCGTTCGCGGCTTCTCGTTACTCGCTAAGCGAGACGCCGCCTCCGGGCACGATAGGACTTCATCGGCGGTTGGGAGCACGCCATGAAGAGTAACTAAGAAAGGCTGAGCCAGCCAACAACGGCACAATCCTTCCCCAATGATAACGCCATTTTCTATAAAGAGCGCGCCGCCGCGGTGGCCGCTCTGCACCGGGATATCGAAGCCATTCTGCCCAGACTCCGACGGTATGCGCTAATTCTAACGCGCGATGCGGCCGCCGCCGATGATCTCGTCCAAGAATGCGTCGCTCGGGGCATCGCGAAGATTCATCTCTGGACAGCGGGCACCGATTTGAGAGCGTGGTTGTTCATGATCCTGCATAATCAATACGTCAGCCATAACCGCCGCGCCACACGCGAGGGCAGCACGGTCGAATGGATCGATTCAGCACCGGGTCTGACGTGCGCGCCGCAGCAGATCGCTCAGCTGGAATTGCGCGAACTGGAACAAGCCATCAGATCGCTGCCCAAAGAACAGCGGAACGCTGTCCTCCTTGTCGGTCTGACGCGGGCAACATACGAGGAAATCGCCATCGCTTGCGACGTGCCGGTCGGCACGATCCGGTCTCGGCTTTCGCGCGGCCGTCAGACCTTGCGCAAGCTGATGGGCGCTGCCCCTCCGCGGCATTCTCCTACCTCGAATTCCTCTCTTTCCGCATCGGCGGCGGCGGGCTGAGCATCCATGGGGGGCCAAAAGGGGCTGGGTATTGGGCGAGCGCGCCACGGCGGTCGGAAATTCGAGTGCACATTGCCAGGTACGGGGGAAACGGCATCCGAGCTTAACCTTGGTTAAAGCAACCACGCCCCTTGGTCCGCAAGGATGATGCCTGACTGAAGTTCTTGTCACTGTCGGTAAGACCTTCAGGGTGGCCAGCAGACAATAGGTGTGAGCAGGCATGTCAGTACGAACAATAGGCGTGATTGGGGCCGGCATCATGGGGCGCGGCATCGCCCAGATATCTGCGACAGCGGGCCTCCACGTGACACTGATCGATGTCAACGAGTCGGCAATCAAAAAAGCCCTCGATGCCGTGGAAGGCAACCTCACCGGGCTCGTGGGGAAAGGCAAAATGACCGCGGCCGAAAAGGAGACCGCGCTGCAGTTGATCCACGGAACGACCGCCTACGAAGACCTGAAGGCGGCCGACGTCGTGATCGAAGCAGCGACCGAGAACTTCGATACGAAGGTGAAAATTCTCAAACAGCTTGACGCGTTGACCCGGGCCGAAGCGATCCTTGCATCCAATACTTCGTCGATCTCGATCACCAAGCTCGCATCGGCCGTATCGCACCCTGACCGCTTCATCGGGATGCATTTTTTCAACCCGGTACCGGTCATGTCTCTGGTCGAGATCGTTCGCGGGCTGCAGACCAGCGATGCAACGCACGATGCGATCGAAGGGCTGGCATTGCAGCTGGGCAAATCGCCGATCACCGTCAAGAGTGGTCCAGGATTTGTCGTCAACCGCATTCTACTGCCAATGATCAATGAAGCCTTTTTTGTGCTCGGCGAAGGGGATACCAGCCCGACGGAAATCGACCAGGGCATGCAGCTCGGCTGCAATCATCCGATTGGTCCGCTGGCGCTCGCCGACATGATCGGGCTCGATGTGCTGCTGTCAGTCATGCAAATCATCCACGACGAGTTTAACGACTCGAAATACCGGCCCTGCCCCCTGCTCAAGGAAATGGTGGCTGCGGGCTACCTGGGACGCAAAACCGGCCGAGGTGTCTACCGCTATTGATTGTCCGCCCGTGGAGCTCACGCGTAGCCCGCGCAGTCCATTTACTCAACGGTAAGCTGTAGCGCGCCCGGATGGAGAGGCGGTCGAGAGCGGGCAGGCTATTTCCAGTTTGGCTTTGACGCAGGGTAACGACGTGCGTTGCCGCACTCGAAGGCGCCTCTTACGCGCTGAGCGCATTCGTCTACCAACGGATCAGCGCTCCCCAAAAACAGGCCTGATCCCCCGTTGAGGGGAGATGGTCAGAACAGCTGAGACCCACCTTGATAGTCGGCTAGAATAAGCAGGGCCACGCGGCCTGCCGAACGGCTCTGCCGGAGCGGTGCACGGATT
>JBARIB010000025.1:0-1875 GCA_049799535.1 Allostellaceae bacterium
CGCCTACCAGCCGGTGCTGATCGAAGGCAAGACCGCCTGCGTCGTCGGTGCGGGCGGTATCGGCCGCGATGTCGGCCGCCTCTGCGCGGCGTTCGGCATGCGGGTCGTCGGCACGCGCCGCAATCCGCAGCCAGGCGAACCGCTGCCCATCGGCTTCAGCGAAGTTGCGCCCGCCGCGGCTCTCGATCGGTTTCTGCCGGACAGCGATTTTGTCGCGATCTGCTGCCAATGGACCCCGGAGACGACCCGTCTCTTCGACAAAGAGCGGATTGCCGCGATGAAACGAGGCAGCGTGCTGGTCAACGTCGCGCGCGGCGAGATCGTCGACGAGGAAGCACTCGCCGACGCCCTCGCGCGCGATCATTTGCGCGGTGCCGTGCTCGACGTCTATGTCGGCGAATTCGAACACGTGCCGCCGCCGCGCCTGTGGTCCGATCCGAGAGTCTTGATCACCCCGCATGTCTCCGGCGCCAGCGACGAGGACCGGCACGGCGCGATCGATCTGTTCTGTGAAAATTTGCGCGCCTATCGCGATGGCCGGCCATTGCGAAACGTCATCGATTGGCAGCGGGGCTATTAGCCACGACGCCGCTGCGGGCAATCGAGGATCGCCGAGCAGAACACCTTCTCCGTCAAGCAAGTTGGCTTGAGGCTCCGCGCGGCTTGCGTCGACACAAGCGCGGAGCATACCAAGCATCACAGCCGGGCACCGAGCAAACATAGCGGGCACACCTTGCCCACCGTTCGGAATATTAGAGGTGAATTGCTAATTGCCGAATGCTGAGCTAGTATCCGTGAGACGCAAATACGGCGAGTGTAAAGCTTAAACCCATGAAAATTGAATTTTGCAAAGCAGAATCAGCTGACTAATTGGTTAATATCTAAAAACGGTCGACACTGCTTCACGTCGGGCGAGCGACTGGCGTGAAAAGCCAGGGGAGCATATGGAAACCAACCTGTTTTGGACAGATCTAGCTGTAAATACTATCGAAGTTGCCGCACTCGCCGCGGTCCTTTGGCTGCTATTTAGCGTCCATCGCGGTATGTTGGCGATCCTTCGCATTTTGAGACGAATCGACCGGAAAACGCCGGACGCGACGGCAAGCTCCTACCGCCGGCCGGCAGAGCCGCAATAGGCAAGGGCGGTTGCGGGCGACCCGGCTAGGAGGCTGACGGGTCGTGAAGCGACAGTGTTTAGTAAAGGATAAGAACACTGCTTGGCGGTCATTTTACTGTTTCCCCGAACCAGTACCCCTCAGCCCCAGTGAACTTAATTGTCTGCCGCCTGCGACGTCTGTCGATACCGAAGCTCGCCTGTTTCAACCGCGCGGCGGATCAGGGATGTGGTGGACTGACCCTTCACGAGCGGCATCAGAAGAACGCGACCGCCCGCGGCGCGAACGGTTTCTGCACCGACGACCTGTTCCATCGTCCAGTCAGCGCCTTTCACGAGCAGATCAGGCTTGAGCGCAGCAATCGTCTCAGCCGGCGTATCTTCATCGAAAACCACAACCAGATCGACGGCACTGAGCGCGCCTACGACATAGGCTCTCGAGCGCTCGTCCTGCAGCGGGCGGGTGGGCCCCTTCAGGCGTCTGACCGAGGCATCGCTGTTGATCCCCACAATAAGCCTGTCGCATTCCGCGGCCGCGCTTTTCAGCAACGAAATATGGCCAGGATGGAGCAAGTCGGAGCAGCCATTGGTAAATCCCACCCTGAGCCCGCGCTTGCGCCATTCCTCGCGGCGACGCATCGCTTCATCGAGGCTCACGCTGGCGCCCTTGTTCGGCTCCGAATGGTGAGAATCCGCCTCGAGCGCCTCATCGAGCTCCCTTGCGGAGACGACGGCCGTGCCGATCTTACTGACGACGATGC
>JBARIB010000026.1:0-3344 GCA_049799535.1 Allostellaceae bacterium
CTCGGACGCTGGCGTCGATGCCTGGTCCGATTCACCAATCATCCGATCGTCGCAAATCTTTTGCTACCGCCCTTGGTGTTCGTCATCCTCTATCGGGTGCCGTTCGATGCGGCCAAGGGATGGCGGCGCGAGCGATGCGGGGTTTACCTGACCAACCTTGCCTTGGCCGTTCTTATGGGCGGCTTGGGTCTCGCTCTCGGCTACGGCCGCGTCGCCGCCGTCCAGCTACCGATCATGGTAATCGCCTCAATCGTCGGCGTCTGGCTGTTCTCGATCCAGCACCGCTTTGAGCATGCGCGATGGATGCCGGACGCGAGCTGGAGTTTTGCCACGGCCTCGCTCGCAGGCACCTCCTATCTTCGCCTGCCGCGCCTGCTCCAGTGGTTTACCGGCAATATCGGCTTTCACCACGTGCACCATGTAGACCCGCGGATCCCAAATTACCGGCTCGAGGAATGTCACAACGCCGATGCCGGATTTCAATCGGCGTCAATGCTTACGCTGCGCACGGCGCTTCGCGCCCTGCGCTACGCATTGTGGGACAGCGATCTGGAGCGACTTGTGCCGTTTCGCTCCGCCTCCGCCGGTTAGTCGATATCTGCGGCGCATCAACCAGCATCCGGGGATTACCGCATGGCTAGACGTTCCACCGTTCGCCGCGTCGAGGAGTTCATTCTCTTCGATGTCCTGTACGAGGACGGGACGCGCACCTCGAACCGTAAAGTACCGGGCTCCGAGCTCGGCGACGTCGACATAGACCTGCTTGCCAAGACCTATATCGAGGCCCAGGACCTAAAAATTGCGGAGATCTCCGGAAAATCCCGGACCCCGATCAAGTCTCTGACCCGCGTGCGGCGCCGCTAAGGCGAAAGGACCGAGCCAGCCTGCGCCGCCAATCGGCCCGAACGCAACCGTCGACCCACCATGCAGCCTCAAATCACGGCCCAATAACCCCGTTATTCGAGGCGTCCAGGCGCGCGAACGCAATGCACCGGCGGTCGCGGTATTGCGGGTCGCCCCTTTTTGCTAGCCTTTAAGAGTCTTATCCACCACGCGATAGGTCTTCAGTCCCAAGCCGCGCGCCATGTCTTTCGCTCGTTTTTTGGCCTCTTCCTTGTCGTCTACCAGGAAGGTCTCGGGTACCCCGACAGGGGTATTTTCCTGATCTGCGCGTTTCGAGATCGTTGCGCGAAACCCGGCGCCGTCCTGTTGGATCGTCAGTCGGACAATCATGGTCCGACCCTGCCAGCGCCGCGAGCCTCAGTTTCGGATTGCGCTATCCGCCTTCGCGCGGCCTGAAGCCATGGGTCACGAACTGCGTGCCCTCGTTTGTTCCAGGGTAGGCCGTTCGGATCGCTTGCTTCATAGAGCGCCTGCGCCAGCTCCTCGACCGAGCGCCTGACCGCGGGTGTTTCCATTAATAGACCTTTCAAACGGATGAAATTATCAAGGCGTGGCGCTCACGAGCGCTTTCGCCCGAGGGTGTCGGCGGCAGTAGCTCAATTCGGATTTCGCCGGGCCCGCTGAATTGCCGGCATCAAGACCCCGACTAGAAGCATTATCAGCAGGAACAACGGGATTTTCCAAATCCACACAACTGGTGCAATCGCGACGATCGCTATTCCAAACCCGATCATGCAAACACGAACTAACGTGTTGTGACCGCGCTCGATGCGAGCCTGTTCCTTTAGTGCGAGAAGCGCGCGTGGGCGCGAGTGTAACACAGCCTTTTGCTTCTCATCCTCCACCATGCCGTAGGTTCCTTTGTGCGATGCTGAGCACAGCGTGCAGCATGGGACCGTCATCCAAGCGCAACGCGAGAAGAAGCCTCACCGCCCTAAGTCTCGACTTACTCGGGCGATCAGGATAGTCGCGCCAAATCGTCGAGCACTTTCGCTATCAGCTCTTGCCGGCGCGGGGTCCGCGCTTCGGGCGTCGCGGCGAAAAGTTGGATCAGATACCGCGCCTTTTCTGCGGCCTCGGGCCAAGTTTCCGACGGAGCGGCTGCGGCATGGTCCTCGAATTCTACTTGGCGGCGTCGCAACTCTGCCTGATCGGCCTGGACTTCGTGAAGACGGCGGCGAACCTCCGTCATCTTCTGTGCCGCCATGCCCCGGCGTTCGTCAAGTTCGATTGGCTCGTGCGCCATAATCGCGTGCCCTTTCCCGGCTTGCGCCATCCCGATTTTGCGATCCGACGCACCCGACGGCTTCGAAAACAATGCGACCAAGCCCCTGCCGCGGCTCACCTCCCGTCTGCTCTGACGTTAAGAGTGGTCGCCAGCCTAGCAGCTTCTGAGCTGCAAAAAAATAGGCCATTCATACGCCACATATGGTACCGACGGGCATAAGCTTCAAATCAAGCATCAACGTCTGTTTTCGGTTATTTTTTATACCCTCCCGCCTTCATCTGCGTCGAGTGCGAGGGGTATAGTCGGATCATCGGCCATCTTATGTTGATATTGTAAATCGCCACTTTAACCCCATGTAGAACGCTCGCGATAAATCACTTCGTCGCGTCACCGCGCATTGACGAGGCCGGCAAACGCAGTTGCTTGGACGTGTCGTTCAGAAGCAATGCCCGCCGCGCGATGGCAAGGATGCGCCGATGCAAACCAACACCACAAGGCTCCTGCTTCTTGCTGCAGAAAGCGGCGATGCCGCAGCGCAATTCAATCTTGCTGTCCTTTGCGACAGCCGTCTGGATGACAATGGCTATCCTATAGAAGGCGACCGGACGGCGGCGATGAAATGGCTGCTGGCTGCCGCGGAACAAGGTCTGCCGCGTGCTCAGAGTAAACTTGCCGAGATGTATGCAGACGCCCCCGCTGCTCCGGAAGACTCTATAAATGCCTGTGTGTGGTTCCTCCTCGCCACGACGGGCTTGGCCGGGATCCACCGCCACCGGGCCCAATCTGGATACAAGCGGGTTTCCTCGCGTTTGACGCCGGCGCAGCTTGCCAAGGCGAGGCGTCTTGCACTCAATTGGAAGCCGAACCGGAACAATAAAGCTGGCAAGTTTTCCGATGATGCTCCCGAATAATGGGAGAAAGCCGAAAGCTTATGTTACCCCGACGATCACGCGCCGACTTTAGCACAATTTTGACCTCGCAAGTTTTCATATCGTCACCACTTACATGGATCCAAAAACTCGCGGAGGGCGGCGGTCATGGGCATTTCAATAAATAGTAGCAACAGCGGGTTCAGGAAATGGTCCAAGGCTCAAGAGCTGAAGAGGATCGGTGAAATTCGCGCCGGAGCGGCTCAGCGCGGGGTCGATGTGCCCTCAGATCTCGACCAGGTGGTGACAACACCAGACGAAACGCCGCACCGTCCCTGGCTGGT
>JBARIB010000027.1:0-2112 GCA_049799535.1 Allostellaceae bacterium
CGACTGCGCTCGTCATCGACGAGATCAACAGCAGAATGTGGGACGTGCTTCAGCTGGGGCATCTGGCGATCAAAGAGCGCGTCGGCAACCTGATCCGGTGGGGCTTTTTCACTGAGCAGACTATAAAGAAACACAAGGCCGTTGCTTTGACGCCGATTGCGGGCACCGCGATCAGTAAGAGCCTGGCTGCGACCGGGCCGCTGCTGCGCGAGTTGCACGCCAAGCTTCTCCCGCGACAGACTGAGTTGGCTGCAGCGATATTGGCTTAAGTGCTCCCGCGGAGATCGGCGTGCTACTCGTTTCCGCTTGTTAATATAACCGGGTCTTGTAGCCCTCCGCCGTCAGCCGCTCCGACTCCTCGACCGAGATGCCGCCGATCTGGTCGGCAAGAATACGGCCAAGCGACGGGAACTCGGATCTTCGCAGATGCTTCTCGGGGTTCCACAGCTCGGAGCGGATCAACGCCTTGCCGCAATGGAAATAAATTTCCTCAGCCGAGACCAGGATGCCGCTAAGCGGCACCTTGCCGTTTACCGCGAGCGGCTCGAGCAGAGTGGGATCGGTCGTGACCTGGGCGCGGCCGTTGACGCGTAAAGTCTCGTTGATGCCGGGCACAAAAAAGATCAGCCCGACCCCCGGCCTCGTCAGCAAATTTCCGATCGTGTCGACGCGGTTATTGCCGAGCCGGTCCGGGATCAACAGGGTCTCGTCATCAATGACCTGGACAAAACCAGGGGCGTCACCTTTGGGCGATGCATCGCACCGCCCTGAGGGATCCGAAGAGGCAATGACCAGAAACGGCGAGCGCGCAATAAATGCGCGGCAATGCGTGTCGAACCGGCTCAGCTGCTTTTTCAGCGACCGTTCGCTCGGGGCGCCGTAAAGCTCGCGCAGCTGCTGGGGATCCTCAATGATGTCCACAATGGCCTCCCGTCAATGCAGCATCACTATGCACGACGCCCGGCGGAACCTCCAGGCAAAACGGTGGTTTTTATTGGCTTTTGCAACCATAACGGGTATCAAATGGTCGATCCTCGGAGGGTGAGGCGCGATGGGTGTCGCAGTTCGGCGTGAGCAGCGGCCTGAAGGCGGGTACTTGGTTCGACTGACGATCGACAACGCCGGCAAGCTCAATAGCCTCAACCGGGCGCTGATGAGCGAGATCGTCGACACCGCCAGCGGGCTCGCCGCCGATCCGCAGCTGCGGCTCGTCGTCGTGACCGGAGCCGGCGAGCGTGCCTTTATCGGCGGCGCCGATATCAGCGAAATCGCCGCTCTCGACCGCGACAGCGCGCGCAGCTTCATCACCCTGGTGCATCGTTGTTGCGACACGTTCCGCCGCCTGGCGGTCCCGGTCATCGCGCGTATCGATGGCTACGCCCTCGGAGCCGGGCTCGAACTCGCTTGCGCCTGCGATCTGCGCATCGCGAGCAACCGCTCGCTGCTCGGCATGCCGGAAGTCAAGATCGGAATTCCTTCCGTGGTCGAGGCAGCATTGCTGCCGAAGCTGATCGGCCAGGGCCGCGCCCGCTGGCTGCTAATGACCGGCGAGACAATTGGTACCGCCGAGGCGCTCGCCTGGGGACTAGTCGACATCGTCGTGCCGCCCGAGGCCCTCGACGAAGCGGTCGAGAACCTGGCTCGTCCGATCCTGGCCGCTGGCCCCAACGCGATCCGCCTGCAGAAGTCCCTTATCCTCGAATGGGAGGAATTGCCGACCGCTGCCGCGATCGAACGCGGCATCGAGGCCTTCGTCCGCGCCTTCGATACTGACGAGCCGGCCCATATGGCTAATGCGATGCTCTCCGAGCTGCGAGCCCGGAGAGGAAAGCGGGACTGATCAGCCCGTGGCCGAAAAGCGCCACCCTAAGCCGCTAAGCCTCTCCGACGGCTCGGGGGGCACGCCCCATTATTACGGGCACCGTGAGCGGCTTCGCCACCGGCTGGTAACGACAGGGGCGGACAGCTTGCCCGATTACGAATTACTCGAAGTGATTTTGTTTGCGAGCAATCCGCGCACCGACGTGAAGCCGCTCGCCAAGGATTTGCTCGATCAATTCGGCGGCTTTGCCGAACTATTGAGCGCCGAGCCCGAGGCGCTCGCCGGCGCCG
>JBARIB010000028.1:0-2951 GCA_049799535.1 Allostellaceae bacterium
GCCTTCTTGATCGCTTCGTCGATCTCCTCCTTCACCCGCGACAGATTGAAGCTCGCAGATTCCTGCATCGGAGGAAATTCGACGGCCGTCTGCCCGAGCTCGGCCACCTGCTGTTGCGCGAACACGAAGCGCCAGAACTCGTGCCCATAGAAGTCGAACATCTGGGGCGGACATTCGGTAAAGGCACAGCGCTCGAACGGATCGAGCCGGAGATTGTAGACGGACGGCCAGTCGAGCGCGACCTTGGGGCCGAACCAGCCTCCTGGCTGAGCGAGGAACTGGTATTTCCAATCGTTGATCCGCACCGCGGCGAGCTTCGGACCCGCAAAGTAGAAGAACTCGTGGCGCGCCGACGGCCCCTTGCCGGTAAGCACATTCGTCTGATCGAAGCCATCGAGGTGGACCTTGAAGGTCTGACCCTCGATCTGCTTGCCCGTTAGTAGCTCGTTCGTGATGTTCGGGTCGCCGGCGGCGGCGACCAAGGTTGGGAACCAATCGTTGCTGCCGAAGATCCCATTCTCCACCTTGCCGGCCGCAACGTGGCCGGGCCAACGGATCATCGCCGGTGCCCGAAAGCCGCCTTCCAGCCCCATCCCCTTGCTGCCGGCGAACGGCGTCATGCCGCCATCGGGCCAGGTGAACACCTCGGCGCCGTTATCGGTCGTGAACACCACGATCGTGTTGTTGTCGACCCCGAGGTCCTTCAGATGCTGCAGGACGGCGCCGATGACGTCATCCATCTGCGCCATGCCGGCCTCTTCCGTATACCAACCGTTCTCCGGCGTCTCCATCGCCTGGTATTTCGGCGACAGATGCGTATAGACGTGCATCCGCGTCGGGTTCATCCAGACGAAAAACGGCTTGTTGGCCTGCTTCGCCCGGTCGATAAAATCGATGACCGAGTCCCGGATGACCTCGTCGAAGGTCTCCATGTTGTACTTGATCCCCGCCATCGGATGCGGCGGCAGCGGGCCTTCATCGACGATGCGCTGCTTGCCGACCTTGCCCCAGCGCGGCTGATCGGTCGGATCGTCGGTGGTCGTGGCATAGCTGTGGACTAGGTTGCGCGGTCCGACCCGGTCCTTCAGCGCGGGCGGGTAGGTGTGCCAGAACGGGTCCTCCATCGCATCCAGATGATAGAGATAGCCGAAGAACTCATCGAACCCGTGCACGGTCGGTAGGACCTTGTTGAGGTCGCCGAGATGGTTCTTGCCAAACTGGCCTGTCGTGTAGCCCATCGACCTCAGCACCTGGGCGATAGTCACCGCTTGGTCCGGAATACCGACCGTGGCCCCCGCCTGCCCGACCGTGGTCATGCCTGTCCGGATCGGCAGTTCGCCGGTGATGAAGGCCGCACGTCCAGCCGTACAGCTGGCCTCCGCGTAATAGTCGGTAAACAGCATGCCCTCGGCAGCAAGCTGATCCAGGTTTGGCGTCTTGCCGGCCATGATGCCGCGGTGATACGCGCCGATGTTGAACCACCCGACATCATCGCCCATGATGAACAGGATGTTCGGCTTCGCCGCGGGCGCCTGAGCCCGCACCGGGCTCGGAACCGCAGCCGCGGCCAGCAACAGCCCGGCGGCAAACGCGCCGAGCCTTGGCCATGTGAGATGTCGAACCTTCATTCTTTTACCTCCGGTTTATCGGACAGCTCGGTAATGATCCCGGAGGCGATTGTGGTTGTGAGCCGAAGTGGCGCGCTATGCAGTTTTGGCAGAAATCCGAAAAAGCAGACAGCGGCGCTCTGCCGCTAAGCGGGCGCGTGACCGAGCGTGGCGGACGGCAATTCCCCGAAGAGCGACCGGTAGTTGCCGGCGAAGCGCCCGAACTCCCAGAAGCCGTACCGCGCAGCGATCTCGGTCACGGTCGTCGCGGTTGGGGCGGCCTCGCGCAGGGCCCGCCGCGCGAGATGCATGCGGCGCAACAGCAAATATCGCTTGGGGCTCATCCCCAGCTGCTCGTCGCAGCATACCCGCAATGTCCGGTCCGACACTCCAATCGCTTTGCAGAGATCCGGAATATAAAGCGGCTGATCGGGATTTTCCTCCACTGCACTGCGAAACCGGCGCAGGATCAACGCATGCTGCCGCAACGCCGACTTGTCCTCGCGAACCTCCCCCACGCCGAGGCAACCGACTAGGGCTTCGATCAACGCCTGCTCGAGACCCCGCGCTACCTCGGGATTGGCGATGATTTCGGGGGCGTCTTCCGCCAAACGCCCGGCTGCCGCGTGCAGCCGCTGGAGCTTTGCCATTGCCAAGGGCGGGGGTGTGAGGCTCAGCGCATCTTTCGGCGGCGCCAGGTCAACTCCGGCAATCGTCGCCCCGACGGAAACCATTTCCTCCACCGGCAGCGACATGGCGCCCCAGCAAGCGGACCCGGATGAACGCTAAAACGTGCTCCGACCCTCGCTGTGTCGCGTAATGTTGGTCGGCCGCATTTCGGTACCGCCCCACAGCAGGCTCGGTCCGGGGTGTGTGCGGAACGAGATGATGGCGCGCCCGGTCATGGCGGCCGAATGCCCGACCCGCGGCAGGTTGTCAGAGAACCGCTGCATCCATAGGCCATGCAGATCGATCCGGGTGAGCTTCGCGGTGAAATGCCCCCGCCCCATGACCGTCATCTCGGCCCTCGTTGCACGGATCGCCGCCGCGTAGTCATCGGGATCGGTGAAGGTGCGAACTGCGCTCGAAGGCATCCTGGCCCCAATCTATCAGATTGAATCGGCTGCTGCCTAATAGCGGACCGCCTGCCTCCTTCGTTGATCTAGATCAAGTGTAACTTAAACTTCACACACGGCCGCGCCGCCGGAGCTCCGTCGCGCCCCAGCGTGAGCCCAACGCACAGGGTGCTCGTGGTCGACTCAATCTCCAGGCGCGAACCCCGGATCGGCTGGCATTGGCTGGCGCTCCGCCGCTGCGTCCCACATCAGCCGCGGGTCGAAGGTC
>JBARIB010000029.1:0-4733 GCA_049799535.1 Allostellaceae bacterium
GATCCGTCGGGATGGAGGGCGTATGGTATCTGCCGCCGCAGCTCGGCACGACCAAACTCTTGCCCGTCGTCAATGCGCCAAAGGGGGCACCGGAATAGAGGCTTTCAAGCCTTGGCCGATCGGAACAAAGGGCCAAAGGAGATCGCCGCGCGTTTCTCCCTTTTTACTGTCGGGAGAACAAATGACTGCTTTTCGATCCTCCTGAGCCATTCAGGTCGAGGACACGAGAGGACAGCTTTGAGTCCACGAGCCGACATTTGACTTTACTTGTAACGTTAAGCAGGCCGCCAAGTCGCGCTTTGCTGGTGTTATCATAACGACCCGAAAATTGCCTTCCTAGCGCTCTATACCTTCGATCCGCCGCGGACCTTGAACGCGTGAGGAGATTTCGTTGAATTCGATTGCCATGTTGCGCAGATCGAGTGATACCAAGAGCGTCGGCTCAACCAAAGCGAGAGTGTTTGCTGCAGATTCGCTGCAGATGCAGCAAAACCCGCTCCCGCAATGCGGCCGCGGCGTAGCCGGCGGGCAGCAACGCCGATCTCTTGCTCGACGGATTTTTCGAGCCGGCAGCCCTCCTTTGATGTCCTTGTGCGGGGCAATCGCATCCATTCGGTCGCCGCGACCCCAGATCGATGTTGACGGTGCGACAGTTTTCGACGTTTCGGGCAAGACCCTGATGCCGGATCTGATCGACGCCCCTGCGCCTATCACCGGGCTCATCATGAGCCCCAAAAATATCTCAGTCCCGCCTCCGAAATCGCGTTGGCCCGTTCCAATTACTTGCGGAAGCAGCCTGATGGACGGTTTCAAGACAATTCCCGAGGCGGGCGGCGCGGATTACTCGATCACCCCGCTGCCGCCGTTAGGTTTTAACGTTGCGGTTGATTAAAATTGCCATTATTGAAAGCGCGGGGCGCCCTCTGTCGGTGAACGGGATGAACGGGTGGGGCGGCAAGCGTCGGCAAGAGAATTTGCGGGCTCGTGCGCTGTTTAGACCGACTATTCTTTCTGCAGTAGTGGGATTCACTATTTGCATCAGGTCAGCTTTTGCTGGGGATGCCGGCACGATGGGTGAAGCGGGCCCCAATAGTGAGCTGAAGGCCGGCCCAAAGGCCGCGCAGTCTGATATACTCACAGAAACGCGAGGGCAGCCCTCCCCGCAGATACCGTCACCTCAACCGAGCCCACTCCCACCCGCCGGTCTGAATGTGCCGTCCCCGCCTACCTCTGCAATCGTGCCGCCGCTTCGCGAAGGCCCGCGCTTTGTGCTCCACGATGTCAAAGTCGTCGGAAACACTGTTCTGGGTGATGCGGCGATCCGCGGCGTGGTCGATCCTTATCTCGGCAAGCTGGTGACTACCGGGGATCTCGAGGAAATCCGCCGTCAATTGACCTTGCTCTATATAAATCAGGGATACATCAATTCGGGCGTGGTCATCCCAGATCAGAATGTAGTCAACGGAGTGGTGACCTTCCACTTTGTCGAAGGACATGTGACCGATATCGAGGTTTCTGGGACCGATCACTTCAATCCGGAATACTTCCGCTCGCGGCTCGCGTACGGCACTGGATCCCCATTCAATGTCGGAAATCTAAGCAGTGAGCAGCAGATCTTACTGCAAGATCCGCTCATCAAGCGGCTCAACCTAGAGCTGCTGCCCGGACTGGAGCCTGGCGAAGCGCGCCTCAATGCCGACGTGATCGAGGCGAGTCGCTATTCCTTGAACACCCAAATCGCCGATGATCAGTCGCCAACTGTTGGGGCTGTGCGCGGCCAATTACAGGGTTCGATCGCGAACATATTGGGGTTCGGCGATATCCTGTCCGCTGAGTATGGACGCAGCCAGGGTCTCAACGACGGATACGTCGGATATTCGGTGCCGATCGCCAGCGATGATACGCGGGTGAGCCTCCGCTACGATCGCAACGGGGTTGTCGTGGTGACGCCAGAACTCAGGGATTTAAACGTCACGAGCAGCTTTTACAGCGTCGGCTTGGGGCTGAGCCGGCCAATGTATCGCACCCCAGAGCAGACCTTTACGCTCGGAGCGAGTCTGGAAAGGCGGCAGCAGCAGTCGTTTTTGCTTGGAATGCCATTCCCCTTCGTGGCAGGCGCCACAGAGAATGGCAAGACCGTCGCGGTACCGTTGCGCCTCTACCAGGACTGGCTCGACCGTGATGCCGAACACGCCTTTGCCGCCCGATCGACCTTCAGCTTTGGGCTGCGCGCATTGGGCGCGACGGTCACGGAGACGCCGACCCCGGGTATACCCACGGCCGAATTTTTCTCATGGCTCGGCCAAGTTCAATATGTGCGCCGTATCTATAAGGATTGGGAAATATTGGCCCGCTCCGATCTTCAACTTGCTAATCGGCCGCTTTTCCAAATGGAACAGATCGCGCTAGGCGGTCTCGGTTCGGTGCGCGGTTATCGCAGCTACCTTACTGTGACAGACGACGGGTTTCTGGCGTCGGGTGAGTTGCGGATACCGATCGGGCGCCTGCGGCTCCCGTATCTCGCCGATTCGGACACCGCCGGGACGGTCCAGATTGTTCCATTCTATGATTACGCCAGGGTCTGGAACGTCTTCCGTCCCACTCCCTATCCGCAGCAATATTCCGGGACTGGCATCGGAATACGCTGGTACATCGGCTCCGGCCTCAACGCGGAATTCTATTACGGCAAAGCGTTACGCCATGTTCCGGTCGGCACATCCATCGAGGACCGCGGGCTTTATTTTCGAGTGACCGCGGCGCTGTTTTAGATCGGGTTGTCTTATCTCAAACCGATGCCCTGGGCTCGTTCGCGGTCGTATCTGGCCGGTTCGACCAGACCCACTTGTTTCATCAGGGTGTCCAAAGCGAAGTGCCGATCAAAGGCCTCGATTTCGGCGGCAGCGGCGACTGCGTCGTACCAGAGGCCGGCTTGCGCGAGCAATGGAACTCGCCAGCTCGCCGGGGCGCCCCGCATAGCGTTCTCGACCGCGGGATCCGGCGTAGTGCGAAGCAGCGAAGCACTGGCGACAATGTCGTGCGACCTTGCCTTAGGGTCGAGGATTACAGATATTGACCAAGTATACAGCACGCCCGTCTCCAGCCGTATATTGTAGTCGGCAGTGCGGAGCTCGTAGATACCGGCCTCGGCGGGCGCCGGGATAGTTACCTCAATTACCGGTTTGGGCACGGATTGGGCGCTGATCGTGAATTGTGTCGTCCAATAGACCGGCCGCGACACAAAGAAGTAGAGGGTCGGAGTCGCAGTTGTAGTAAGCCCGGCATTCGCGTCGGGAGCGAGCAGCTCGATCGTCGGCAAGGGCGCCGTCACTTTCACCGTTCCGCGGCAGGCACCCCCGACTCGCCCGCCAGGCGCGCCGCGAGGGGGCGGCTTGTATTCAAGTGCAAGTGCACCCTCGCGATCGGGCGCAGTTGTCGGCGCTTCGTTTTGCGCCGCCAAGAGGGCCGGCGCCAACCATATGGATGAAAGACCGGCCGCCAGCAATCCTGCAGTGCAAAGGCCGTTTTTCATGGCGGACTTCCTCGCCCGGTATGCTCCATCCTACAGCCAGTTTCCGATCAGCAGGAAGGGTGCCCAATAGGCAGGGTGCGCATAACGCGGGTCGCTCGCCAAGATGCGCTGCGCTTCCTGCAGCGCATGGGCCTTCGAAAGCTTCTTGGTTTCCACACCCCGATAAAAATTCACCACCAGCTCGCCAGAAGCTTGGTCGCTGACATACCACAAAGATGCGAGCGCGCTCCTCGCTCCCGCTTTGAGCGCGACGCCGGCCAGGCCGAGGGCCGCGCGGTCGTCGCCAGAGGCCGTTTCGCACGCACTCAAGATTAGAAGTTCGAGCGCCTTCTCCCGCCGCTCGCCAAATTTGATGTCCGCCTCCAGATCATCCATGGTCAGTGGACCATCGAAGGCGAGCACAAAAGTCTGACTTGGATCGCCGCCGAACTGGCCATGTGAAGCGATGTGTACGATGTTGTAAGGCGTGCGCTTCAGCTCGGCTTGAAACCGCGCCCGACTGAAGGAATTATTGAGCAGCTCCTCTCCGCCCGCGATGTCGTGAACCAACGCGACCTCATGCTCGACATTTGGCAACGCGACATAGCCCTGAACACTCTGCGAGATGCCGAGGACGAGCGCGGTACCGCGGTCGGCGGTCAGCGATCGAGGTTCGGTGAGGTGCAGGCTCGGGGCGATCGCCGTGGCATAGCGTTCAATCACGAATCCCTTACCATCATATAACGCCGCGAATGGGACCGTGCGAAATGTGTAGTCGGGAACGACGACGAGTGTATCAACGTGGTGAGCTGCCAATACCGGTTCGATCGGCCGGACGACCTGGTCATAAAGCTGCCGGGCTGGCACTAGGTATTCGTTTGTCGTTCGTTTCTCGAGCAATTCACGGAACCGGCGAACCTCATCGCGCAGGGCGGTCACGGGTATCGGCGACGTGAATTGCCTTATTTCATCGCCGAAGCTGACTAGGAGCTCAAGGCGGTCCGGGAGCGAAATCGGATAGATGACGGCCGCCCCCGGCGCGATAGTCTCGATCGAACGCCTCTTCGCCAGGAAACTGGTGACACAGGTATCGCGGAAGTAATCCTGAAGCTCGGTTTCCTTCAGTTGCTCGATCGTGTCACGCGCTTCCCTGAGGAGCGGTGTCGCTTGGGCCGGATCGGCAGAAGCTTTGCGCAAAAGCAGGTCGCTGAATTCGAGATAGACC
>JBARIB010000030.1:0-2148 GCA_049799535.1 Allostellaceae bacterium
GGGTTAAGCTACTTGAGGCAGGCCGCCAACCAGCTCTTCGAGAATCCGATGTACCCCGAATTGTGGGATGTCCGCAGCGAGATGTTCAGCCGACCCAAGGAATTCGACTTGGCAGCCGCAGGATATCAGGAGCCAGAGCGCGATTAAGTCGACTGCCATCCCTCGCGGACGCAGAGCAATTCGTCCAGCGTGCGGCCGAGGCGGGCGAGATCGGCCGGGCTCGAAAGCCTGTGGTCGCCGTCCTTGATCAGGCTCACCACGACGTCGCGGCTGCTCAGCCGCTCTGCGAGGGCGAGGCTCGTCCGCCAGGGAACGGCGGTATCGCGCATCCCGTGCAGCAGCCTTACCAGGCAATCGAGCCCAATAGCGTCGCGCATCACCAGATGCCGCTTGCCGTCTTCGAACAGACCGAGGCGATAGGTGTAACCGGCGGGGTCATATTGGGATGGCAAGGTGACGGAGCCGGTCGCGCGTAACTCCTGCCGCTGCGCTGCATCGAGCCTCGGCCAGAGCAGGTCTTCGGTGAAATCGGGGGCCGCCGCTATTCCGACGAGCGCGTGGATCCGCGACGGTCTGGCGAGCGCCGCCAACAGCATGATCCAGCCGCCCATGCTCGAGCCGATGAGGATCTGCCGCCCTGTGGTCAGCGAAGCGACCGCCGCGATGGCATCTTCGGCCCAGCGGCCGATGGTGCCCAGCGCGACATCGCCGCTCGAAGCGCCGTGGCCGAAATAGTCGAAACGCAGGTAGGCCTGGCCGCGGCGGCGGCAATAATCTTCGAGATATAACGCCTTTGTTCCGGTCATGTCGGAGCGGAACCCGCCGAGAAACACGATGCCCGGGGCCGCTCCAGCGAGCCGGTGGTACGCAATTGTTGCGCCATCCTCGCGTGTTAATGTGCCTGGCGAATCCATCCTGGGCTTGCCGCATGAAGAATGAGCCTCGACGATAGCACGCTGTCCGCGCCGCCGGCAGGGCGCCCGCCCGCGGTATTGCAGGTCATCCCGAGCCTCGTGTCCGGCGGCGCCGAGCGCGGCACGGTCGAATTGGCAAAAGCGCTCGTAGCCCTGGGCTGGAGGTCCTATGTCGCCTCCGGCGGCGGCCCACTGGAGCATGAGATCGTGGCCGCCGGGGCCGGTCATCTCCCGCTGCCGCTTGCTGCCAAGAACCCGCTTGTGATGCGCCGCAACACCAAGGCGCTGGTGCAACTCGTCCGGCAATTCGGCATTGACATCGTCCATGCCCGCAGCCGCGCGCCCGCTTGGAGCGCCTTGGCGGCCGCCCAGGCCACTGGCGCGCATTTCGTGACGACTTTCCACAATGCCTATGACGCCCGCGCGGCGCTCAAGCGCCGCTACAATGCGGTGATGGCGCGCGGCGAGCGCGTCATAGCGATCTCGCAGTTCGTCGCCGACCACGCCGCAAGCGTCTATGGCGTCGGCAGCGACCGGCTGCGCATGATCCCGCGCGGCGTCGATCTTCAAATCTTCGATCCGGCCCGGGTCGGTCCACACCGGATTATCGAGCTCGCCCGCCATTGGCGATTACCCGACGGCGCGCCGGTCGTGATGCTCCCGGGCCGGCTGACGAGATGGAAGGGCGGGCTTGATTTCATTGCGGCGATTGCTGCGCTCGGGGGGCGCGAGCCGTGTTGTGTTCTGGTCGGGTCCGAGCAGCACCGCGGGTTTCGAAAAGAACTCGAGGCGGCGATCGACCGCCACGGGCTCGCCGAAGAATTTCGCATTGTCGAGGACTGCCAGGACATGCCGGCGGCTTACATGCTCGCCGATGTCGTCGTCTCGGCTTCGAGCGATCCCGAGGGCTTCGGCCGCGTCATCGTTGAAGCGCAGGCGATGGGACGGCCGGTGGTCGCCACTGACCACGGCGGCGCTCGCGAAACGATCGTGCCGGGGATCACCGGGTGGCTCGTGCCGCCACGCCAACCGGCCGCTCTCGCCGCCGCCATCAAGGAGGCGCTCGCCTTGAGCGCAGAGGAGCGCCAATGCCTCGCGCAACGCGCGATCGCGCATGTCGCCGCCCATTTCACGCACGCAGCCATGTGCGCCCGCACGATCGCAGTCTATGAAGAGCTGCTGTTTCCGCAGTCCTAGATAGCCATTAATTCGAGGCTGAAACTCAGCTGGCCCT
>JBARIB010000031.1:0-2908 GCA_049799535.1 Allostellaceae bacterium
GACGTGTCGACGCTGAAAGCCGGCATGTTGGGTAACTGAGCGATGTTGCTGGCAGCGGCCTGGCTGCGTCTGCTGGTGGCGGGTGTGGCAGTGGCGGGGTTGTGGGCCGCTGTTCTGTGGGTCGCGCCGTCGACCCCGTCGACTGCGCCGGCGCAGCCATCACTGCGGGTGGCCGCGGAGCCGGTGGCTGTTCCGAAATCCGAAACCGGCGCATTGCGCGCGGTTGTCCGGTCTGGTCTGCCAGCGCCCGGCGGCGGCCGCTTCGATCGGTTCGATGTCACTGCGCAGCCGATCGTCGCCCCGGTCAATGGGCGCGGTCAGGTCGCCTTCTACGCGACCGTGCTGCATGCGCCGGCGCGCGAGGGCATCTTCCTCGCCGAAGCCGGGCAGGTGACAAAGGTGGCGGCATTCGGGGACAGCTTGCCGGGGGGCGGGACGCTAGCGGAGATCGGGGCGCATCCGCTGCCGTCGCTGAACAGCGCGGGGCATGTGGCGTTTGTCGCGCAGATCGCGGGCGGGCGGGGGACCGATGGGGTTTTCCTCGCCGGCGCGGAGGGGCTCCAGGCCATAGCGCTCGCCGGCGACGACGCACCGGGGGTGCCTGCGGGCGTTCTGGTCGGGTTCGACGCCCCGGCGCTGAACGACAACGACGAGTTGGCATTCGTTGCCAGTGTCCGGGCCGGACGCGACCTGCTGGACGTGCTCTATTACTGGAACGGCCGACGACTGCAGAGGCTGGTGGCGGAACGCGAGCTGCTGCTGCGCATTGGCGGTACGATGGACCAGATCGGCGACCCGGCGCTGAACAACAGCGGTGTCGTCGCCTTTCCTGCCGCGATCTTGAAGGGCCCGGCGCTCGGTGGGATTTTCGTTGCTGGCGCGCGCCCTCTGCGCCTCGTGGTCCGGGCTGGCGACCAAGCGTCGGATGGGGCGATGATCCTGCGCTTCTCGGAGAGGGTGGCGATCGACGAAGACGGCGAAATCGCTTTTGGCGCCCATTTCGGCAAGAACGGCGCCACCCGCGAGGCTGTGCTGCGGACCGGAACGGAGGGTCTGGCGGAGATCGCCGTCGAGGGATCGCCGGCTCCAGGCGGCGGCCGCTATGCCGGGTTCGGTCCGTGGCCGACGGTGGGGCCAGGCAGGGTGACGGCGTTCATCGCCGCTCTCGATGGCGGGTCCGGACCGCTCGCCGCCTTCGCCGGGGCCGCGGGTGATGTCAGGCGGGTCGCGACCATGGGCGAGACACTGCCGCAGGGCGGGACGATCGGCCGTTTCGCGCTCAACACCGTCGCCGCGGCGGGACCAAATGGTGCGCTGACTTTCGCGACGGTGGCGCAAGAGAAGGGGGAGCGCAACGCGATCTACTGCCGATGTCCGTAGCCGGCACGATGCGTAGGAATTCGGCGGCGTAATGCTCAACCGCACGGCGTTTTGGTGTAGGCCTCAACGAAATGCTGCGGGCCCCGAGCCCCAGTTAGTCTCCCTCGTCGGAACGGCCGGAATCGGCGCAAGGCCGGCGTTCGGCCCAGCAGCTGGATCAGGTGTTGCTAGCGCGATCCGCCACGTGGCCGACGTGCCGCTGAACGGCGGCGGCCGGTCCCGGCGAGGAAGCGTTTGATCGCAGCCTGGAGATCTACAATCGACCGGAACAGCCGCGCTTCAGCGCGTCAAGTAGTCAGCTTAGCGAAGAGGCCCCGCAGCTGTCCTTTATTCCGCTGCCCGCGCGGCGGGAACCGGCGCCCTCTTGCGCGCCTTGCGCCGCTCCTCGAAGCCTTGCAGCACGGCGAAGAAGGAGGGGACGAACAGCACGGCGAGACAGGTCGAGGCAATGATGCCGCTCAACACGCTGAGCCCCAGCGAAATGCGGCCGTTGGCTCCAGCGCCGGTCGCCAGCACCAAGGGCACCACCCCGAGCCCGAAGGCGAACGAGGTCATCAGGATCGGGCGGAACCGCAGGCGCGCCGCGTCCACTGCCGCGTCACGGATCGATTTGCCGTGGACGAGCCGGCCTTCGCGCGCCATCTCGACGATCAGGATGCCGTTCTTGGCCGAGAGCGCGATCATCAGGATGAGACCGATCTGCGTGTAGAGGTTGTTGGCGACGCCGAGGCTGGTCAGCGCAATGACCGGTCCCAACAATGCCAACGGCACCGCGGAGAGTACCGCCAATGGCAAGATCCAACTTTCATATTGCCCGGCGAGGCAGAGATAAACGAGGAGAACGGACAATCCGAACAGGTAATAGAGCTGATTGCCGGTCAGTTTTTCCTGATAGGACATCGCGGTCCATTGGTACGAGATGTCGCTCGGCAAGACGGTTCTGGCGATTCCCTCCATCGCCTCGAGAGCTTGGCCTGAGCTGACGCCGCGCGCCGGTGCGCCGATGATCGTCGACGACGGATAAAGGTTGTAGAGGGTGATGAGCGATGGCGCGACCTCGGAACCCAGATGCGCAACCGCGCCAAGCGGAACCATCTGGTTGTCCTGGCTGCGCACATAGAGGTTCAGAAGATCGTCCGGCTGCAGCCGGAACTGCGAGTCGGCCTGTGCGTAGACCTGGAAGACTTGGCCGAATTTGTTGAATTGATTGACGTAGGTCGATCCCAGATAGGAGCTCAGGGTCGAAAACACGTCGCCGACCGACACCCGCAAGGTTTGGATCCGGTCACGGTCCACCGTCACCGTGACCTGCGGCGCGCCCGGGCTGAAGGTCGTCAGCAGGTGTTGGAGCTGGGGATCTCTGTCAGCCTGTTTGACGATCTTGTCAGTGACCTCGCTCAACTTCTGAAAATCAAAGCTGCCACCGAGCAACTCTACCTGCATCTGCAGCCCGCCAGCATTGCCGATCCCCTGGATTGGCGGTGGCGGCACCACGGTAAGCCTGCCGTCGGGTGCCATGTTCATCGCC